>JAKFDG010000298.1:0-20205 GCA_036677285.1 Pseudoxanthomonas sp. | reverse complement strand
CCTTCGAAGAACATCTCGCCGCTGCGCGCGGTGACCACATCCAGCCGATCCCCCTCCTGGCGCTGCACGAACACGCGCCGCATGTGGGTGCCATCGGCGGTGATGCCGCCCACGTAGATGACGCTGCCATTGGGCAATACGGTAAACCTGCCGGCATCCAGGCCCGCCACGATCAGGCTGCGATTGGCGTGTTCGATCATGCGTTCGCTGGTGCGGTCGGCCCAGGGGCCCAGCCACAGCGACAGCGCGCCGACCAGCGCCACCACCGGCACCACCAGCATCAGCAAGGGCTTCAGCATCCGTCCCGGACCGACGCCGATCGAAGTCAGCACCGGCATTTCCGAATCGCGGTACAGCCGCGCGAAGGCCAGCAACAGCCCCAGCATCAGCGCCAGGGGCAGGATCAGGGCCAGGTAGTTGAGCAGTTGCAGGCCCAGCTGCGACAGCAGCAGGGTCGCCGGCAGCTTGCCCTCGGCGATATTGCCCAGCAGATCGGCCATCACCCCGCCCAGGCTCACCACCATCAGCACGATCAGCGTGGCCAGGAAGCTCTGGGTGAACTCGCGGAACAGGTAGCGATCCAGCTTGGGCATCGGGGTTTGATCTACAATCTCGGGTTCGTTCGCTGAGGGTCCAGACCGCGGTTTCCACGGTCGGAAGCGGTATCGCCGCAGACAAAGACCAGCGATTGTACGGAACTGACCCGGGAATCTGCTCAATGGCATTGGAATTCACACTGAACCACGACGCGCCGGCCACGGCCGGCTTCGACTGCATCGTGGTAGGCACCTTCGGCGACAAGACCCTGACCCCGTCGGCACAGGCGATCGATGCGGCCAGCGGCGGCAGGCTCACGGCGCTGGTGCAACGCGGCGATGTCGGCGGCAAGACCGGCAAGACCACCCTGCTCCACGACCTGCCCGGCGTGACCGCCCCACGGGTGCTGGTGATCGGGCTGGGCGATGCCGCCAAGTTCGGCGTGCCGCAGTATCTCAAGGCGGTGGGCGACGCCACCCGTGCACTGAAAGTCGGCCCCTCGGGCACGGCGCTGTTCACTCTTTCCGAACTGGAAGTGAAGGGCCGCGATGCCGCCTGGAACATCCGCCAGGCCGTGATCGCTTCCGACCACGCCAGCTACCGCTATACCGCCACCCTGGGCAAGAAGAAGAAAAAGGACGATCCGGGCCTCACCCAGCTGGCCGTTCTCGGCAACGACCAGCAGGCCCTGGCCCAGGGCGAAGCGATAGCTGCCGGCGTCGCCTTCGCCCGTGAGCTGGGCAACCTGCCGCCCAACATCTGCAACCCGGCCTACCTCGCCGAGCAGGCGCAGCAGTTCGCCGCCACACAGGACGGCGCCGAAGCCGAAGTGCTGGAAGAAGCGCAGATGGAAGAACTGGGCATGGGCTCGCTGCTGGCAGTCGCCCGTGGCTCGGCCAACCGCCCGCGCCTGGTGGTGCTGAAATGGAACGGCGGCGGCGAAGCCAAGCCGTTCGTGCTGGTCGGCAAGGGCATCACCTTCGACACCGGCGGTGTCAACCTGAAGACCCAGGGCGGCATCGAGGAAATGAAGTACGACATGTGCGGTGCGGCCAACGTGATCGGCACCTTCGTCGCCGCAACGAAGATGAAGCTGCCGCTGAACCTGGTGGTGGTGGTGCCGGCGGTGGAGAACGCCATCGATGGCAACGCCTACCGTCCGTCCGACGTGATCACCAGCATGTCCGGCAAGACGATCGAAGTCGGCAACACCGACGCCGAAGGTCGCCTGATCCTGTGCGACGCGCTGACCTACGCGCAGCGTTTCGAGCCGGAGGCGCTGCTCGACGTGGCCACCCTGACCGGCGCCTGCCTGGTGGCCCTGGGCCGCTACGCCAGCGGCCTGATGAGCAAGCACGACGACCTGGCCAACGAACTGCTGGCCGCCGGCGAACACGTGTTCGACCGCGCCTGGCGCCTGCCGTTGTGGGACGAATACCAGACCCAGCTCGATTCCACCTTCGCCGACGTCTACAACATCGGCGGCCGCTGGGCCGGCGCGATCACCGCCGGCTGTTTCCTGGCGCGCTTCACCGAGAACCAGCGGTGGGCGCACCTGGATATCGCCGGCGTGGCCAACGACGAAGGCAAGCGCGGCATGGCCACGGGTCGCCCGGTGGGATTGCTGACGCAGTGGTTGCTGGACCGCGCGGCCTGATCGCGTGGCGCGTGCCGATTTCTACCTCATCGCCAAGCCGCGGTTCCTCGAGGAGCCGCTTAAGCTGGTCTGCGAGCTGGCGCGCAAGTCCTACGACGCCAATCTGTGGACCCTGATCCTGGCGCGCGACACGGCGCAGGCGGAGGAACTGGACGAGTTGCTGTGGGCCTTCGATGACGATGCCTACATCCCGCACCAGATCGCCGGCACCGACGAGGAAGACGAGTTGACGCCGGTGCTGATCGCGGCGCCGGATTTCGATGCGCCCGCGCGCAAGCTGGTCATCAACCTGCGCGACGACGCCTACCTGGGCGCCTGCGAACGCGTGCTGGAAGTGGTGCCGGCCGACGAGTCCGCGCGCGAACCGCTGCGCGAGCGCTGGAAGCAGTACAAGGCGCTGGGGCTGGAAGTCAACAAGCACGATATGTAATCCCCTCCGCTGGCCGCTTCCGCGCTGGCGAGTGCTACGAAAAACAAGCAAACACTCATGACCTCCGAACTCGCCTCCAGCTACGACCCGAAATCCTTCGAATCCCGCCTCTACGCCGAGTGGGAAAGCGCCGGCTACTTCAAGCCGCGCGGCGAAGGCGAGCCCTACACCATCCTGCTGCCGCCGCCCAACGTCACCGGCACCCTGCACATGGGCCACGCCTTCCAGCAGACGCTGATGGACGCGCTGGTCCGCTACCACCGCATGCGTGGCTACGACACCCTGTGGCAAGTGGGCACCGACCATGCCGGCATCGCCACGGAAATGGTCGTCTCGCGCAACCTGGCGCTGGAAGGCAAGGGCGAAACCCGCGATTCGCTGGGCCGCGACGGCTTCATCGAAAAGGTCTGGGGATGGAAAGCGCAGTCCGGCGACACCATCGAACGGCAGATGCGCCGCCTGGGCACCTCCGGCGACTGGTCGCGCAGCACCTTCACCATGGATCCGATGGCCTCCAAGGCGGTGATCGAAGCCTTCGTCAAGCTCTACGAGGACGGCCTGATCTACCGCGGGCAGCGCCTGGTCAACTGGGACCCGGTGCTGAAGACCGCCATCTCCGACCTCGAGGTGGAGAACGTGGAACAGGACGGTTTCCTGTGGTCGATCTCGTATCCGCTCGCCGACGGCAGCGGCGCCTTGGTCGTCGCGACGACACGCCCGGAAACCATGCTCGGCGATTCCGCCGTGGCCGTGCACCCGGAAGACGAGCGCTATGCGCACTTGATCGGCAGGATGGTGAAGTTGCCGCTGACCGGGCGCCAGATCCCGATCATCGCCGACACCTATGTCGAGCGCGAGTTCGGCACGGGCGTGGTCAAGATCACCCCCGCGCACGATTTCAACGACTACCAGGTGGGCCTGCGCCACAACCTGCCGCTGATCAACATCCTCACCCCGGTCGCGGCGATCAACGAAGCCGCGCCGGAAAAATATCGCGGACTCGATCGCTACGAAGCGCGCAAGCAGATCCTCGCCGACCTGGAGAACGAAGGCCTGCTGGTCGAAACCAAGCCGCACAAGCTGCAGGTGCCGAAAGGCGACCGCACCGGCCAGGTGATCGAGCCCTACCTCACCGACCAGTGGTTCGTGAAGATGGATGGCCTGGCGGCCCGCGGCCTCGAACTGGTCGAAGGCGTTGATGGAAAGCCGGGTTCGGTGAAGTTCGTCCCCGCCAACTGGATCAACACCTACCGCCACTGGATGGAAAACATCCAAGACTGGTGCATCAGCCGCCAGCTGTGGTGGGGCCATCGCATTCCGGCATGGTTCGATGCGGACGGAAAGATCTACGTCGGTCGTGACGAAGCGGAAGTGCGCGCGAAGAATTCACTGGGCGCGGAAGTAGCCCTTTCACAGGACAACGACGTACTGGAAACCTGGTTCAGCTCGCAACTGTGGCCGTTCAGCACCATGGGCTGGCCGGACGAAGCAGCGATGGCCGAGCGCGGCTTCGACCGCTATGTGCCCAGCAGCGTGCTGGTCACCGGCTTCGACATCATCTTCTTCTGGGTCGCGCGCATGATCATGGCGACCGACCACTTCACCGGGAAGGTGCCGTTCAAGGACGTCTACATCACCGGCCTGATCCGCGACAAGGACGGGCAGAAGATGTCCAAGTCCAAGGGCAACGTGCTCGACCCGCTGGACATCATCGACGGCATCACCCTGGAGGAGCTTGTCGCCAAGCGCACCACCGGCCTGATGAAACCCACCGATGCGCCGAAGATCGAGAAAGCCACGCGCAAGGAATTCCCCGAGGGCATCATCGCCCACGGCGCCGACGCACTGCGCTTCACCATCGCCGCGCTGGCCAACCATGGCCGCGACATCAAGTTCGACATGGGCCGCGCCGAGGGCTACAAGAACTTCTGCAACAAGTTGTGGAACGCGACGCGCTTCGTGCTGATGAACACGGAAGGCTTCACTGCGCCCGCAGGTGCGCCTTCCGCCACGACAGATGCGGAGAAGTGGATTCTTTCACGCCTGGCCAAGGTCGCCGCCGAAGCCGAAACGCACTACGCCAGCTACCGCTTCGACCTGCTGGCGCAGGCGCTGTACGAATTCGCCTGGAACGAGTTCTGCGACTGGTTCCTGGAACTGACCAAACCCGCATTGAACGGCGACGATCAGGCCGCCGCCGACAGCACGCGCCACACCCTGCTGTACGTGCTGGAAGCATTACTGCGCCTGCTGCACCCGCTGGTACCGTTCGTGACCGAAGAACTGTGGCAACAGGTTGCCCCCCCCCTGGGCACCACCGGCAAGACGATCTCGTTGCAGGCCTATCCGACTGCCGCCGATTTCGCCGCGCAGGAATTCGCCCAGGCGGAAACCGATGTCGAATGGCTGAAAGAGATGGTCTCCGCCCTGCGCCGCGTGCGCAGCGAGCTCGGCGTCTCGCCTTCCAGGCAAGTCCGGCTGCTGTTGCAGGGGGGCAGCGATAACGACCGCAAGCTCTCCGATCGTTACGCTTCGCAACTAGCCTTCCTGCTGAAACTCGCGACCATCGAATGGCTGCAACCAGATGCGCAGGCGCCCGCTTCCGCGGTCGCCATCGTCGGCGAACTGAAGCTGCTGGTGCCGCTGGAAGGCCTGGTCGACCTGGACGCCGAACGCACGCGCCTGGAAAAGGAAATCAAGCGCGTGGAAATCGAGATCGGCAAGTGCAACGGCAAGCTCGCCAGCGAGACCTTCGTGCAGAACGCGCCCGCGGCCGTGGTGGATCAGGAACGCAAGCGCCTGGGCGACTGGAACACCCAGCTCGCCACTCTGCGCGAGCAACGCGCGAAGCTGTAAATCTAATGATGACTCCCCCTTTGAAAAAGGGGGATTGAGGGGATTGGCTTTCGATCTTCGAGCAAGGGGCAAGAGCAAATCCCCGTAGCCCCCCTTTCAAAGGGGGCGATAGCCAGAGCACCGCAGCTTGCGCAGCTCCTACAACGGCGGCATCTTGCTGATGTCTTCGTCCACCAGCTCCATTGCCATCACCAAGGCATCCTCGCGTCCGTCCTTCGACGGGTAGTAACGCGGACGACGTCCTATCTCGTTGAAGCCTTCCTCGTGGTACAGCGCGATCGCCGCTGGATTGGACGGACGCACTTCCAGGAAAATGCGCACGGCGCCGTGGTCGCCGGCGAGCTTCACCAACGCGCGCAACAGATGACGGCCGTAGCCGCGGCCCTGCCGTTCCGGCGCTACGCAGACATTGAGTACGTGTGCCTCGTCGGCAGCCACGCTGATCACGCCGTAACCGATCAGTAGGCCATGCTCGTGCATCACCCAGGCCGGATAACCCGCGCCCAGGCAGTCACGGAAGATGCCGCGCGTCCACGGAAAGGGATAGGCGCGTTGCTCGATGGCCAGAATCGCTTCGAGGTCGGATTCGCGCATCGACCGCAGGGCCGGCGCGGGAAACTCGGCATCGACGGCGACGGCGCTCATCACGGCACCGGCTGCCTGCGCAATGCGCGCAATTGCGGCCACAGGGCGCGCTTGGCCGCCGGATTGCCACGCAGCTCGGAGGAAGGAGGCCACTGGGCGATGACCTGTGCGGTATCGGCGGCGCCTGGATTGCAGCCGGAAGCGCGGATCAGCGCGAAATGCAGTTTGTCGGGCAGGCGCGAGGCGGATCTGCGAACCGGCGTCGGTACGGAGCGAACCGGCGTCGAATCCACCGGCTCAGGCCGGCGCCTTGCCGTCGCCACGGGCGTTACCGGAACGGATTCACTGCGTGGTGCAACGGCTTCTCTGGTCTCTGCTGCCTCGACCGACACCGCGCCTTGCACGTACACGGTATGGCCCAGCGCCTTCAGCCACTGGTGCTGCTGCGGCGACCACAACGCATTCATGGCGTCGGCTCCGGGGCCTTGCGCCAGCGCCGCCACAACCAGTAGGTCGGGCCCGACAGCGCGTAGACCACGCCGATCACCAGCAGGGCGCGCGGCAGGTCCATGGCCAGCACCGCGATTACCACCGGCATCAGCAGCAGGACGTAGAACGGCACCCGGATCGCCCGCGCGCTGCTGTCGCCGCCGCCCTTGAAACTCCAGAAGCGGATCCGGCTGACCATCAACAGTGCGGCGACCAGGGTCACGCCCAGGGCGACATAGCGCAACTGTTCGCCACTCCAGCCCAGGTCGCCATCGGCGAAGGCCCACACGAACGACATCATCAGGCCCGCGGCGGCCGGACTGGCCAGGCCGATGAACCAGCGCTTGTCCACCGTGCCGACCTGGGTATTGAACCGGGCCAGCCGCAGCGCCGCGCAGGCTGCGTACAGGAAGGCCACCGCCCAACCCACCCGACCCATGACGCTGCTGTCGAACTTCAGGTACGACAGCGCCCAGTGGTACATCACCAGCGCCGGGGCCATGCCGAAGCTGACCAGATCGGCCAGCGAGTCGTACTGCACCCCAAACTCGGTACTGGTGCCGGTCAGCCGCGCGACCCGGCCATCGATGCCGTCCATCACCGCCGCGATGAACACCGCCACCGAGGCGTGCTCGAACTGGCCGTTGGCGGCGGCGATGATGGCGTAGAACCCGGCGAACAGGCCCGCCGTGGTGAACAGGTTCGGCAGCAGGTAGATGCTGCGCGAGCGCGCAACGTGCTTGTTTTCGTCCATGCGCGGCAGTTTAGCCCAAGGCGTGACTTGCCAGCCCGGCCCGGCAGTGCTGCAATCCCCAGCCGTCTCCGTGCCCCACCTGCCCTGGAGGTCACCATGCGTCCCCTGTCCCCTAGCTCGTTGTTTATGCGTACCTGCACCTTGATCCTGTTGGCCAGTGCCTGTTCCGCCGCCCTTGCCAGCAAGGTGTACCAGTGGAAGGACGCCAAGGGCGTAACCCATTATTCGGACAGCCCGCCGCCAGGCGACCAATACCAGGACCGGCGCATCGACGATCGTGGCGCGCCCGCGCTGGCAGCTTCGCCGGCCGGCAAGTCCGTCGAAAACCCGCAATGCACCACCGCGAAGCGCAACCTGGACTTGCTGTCCGGCAAGACCAGCCTGCAGATGGATACCGACAACGACGGCAAGCCGGACAAAGTTCTGGACGACAGCAGCCGCAAGGCCCAGCGTGGAGTGGCCGAAGCGGCGATCGCGGCTTATTGCAACCCGGCCCCGGCCCCAGTCCCGGTCAAGGCTGGCGGATAAGCCTTGCGCGCCGTCTGGGCCATCATCGCCGGCCTGGTGCTGGGCGGAGGCGCGGCCTGGTGGTTGTCGCGCGAGGCGCCCGGGCAGGCCGCAGCGAAACAGCAGCGCGCACAACGCGCCGCGGCAGCGGAAGCGCACGATGCGCGTCCGTCGCTGTACCGCTGGCGCGATGATGCGGGAGTGCTGCAGATCACCGACAAGCCGCCGAAGGGCCGCGCTTTCGAACGCATTGACCGGGAGCCGGACGGGGCGATCGAAGTGAAGGGCGACCGCCCGGATTGAGGGGTTTGGCCGCACTGGCGCGCCGCAGCTGGCAAAATGACCGCCCCCTTCGCCGCGAAACCACCCAATGCGCCTGTCGCAATTCCATCTCCGCACGACCAAGGAAACCCCGGCCGACGCCGAGATCGTCAGCCACCAGCTGATGCTGCGCGCGGGCATGATCCGCAAGCTGGCCTCCGGCCTCTATACCTGGTCGCCGCTGGGCCTGCGCGTGCTGCGCAAGGTGGAAAAGGTGGTGCGCGAGGAAATGAACCGCGCCGGCGCCATCGAGATGTCGATGCCCATCGTGCAGCCGCGCGAGCTTTGGGAAGAAACCGGGCGCTGGGAAAAGTTCGGCGGCCAGCTGTTGAAGCTCAAGGACCGCAAGGACGCCGAATACTGCTTCGCCCCGACCGCCGAGGAAGTGATCACCGACTTCGCCCGCAACGAACTGGCCAGCTACAAGCAGCTGCCGGTGAACTTCTACCAGATCCAGACCAAGTTCCGCGACGAGATCCGCCCGCGCTTCGGGGTGATGCGCGCGCGCGAATTCCTGATGAAGGACGGCTACTCGTTCCACCTGGACGAGGCCGATCTGGTACGCGAATACAACAACATGCATGCCGCCTACAGCCGCGTGTTCACCCGCCTCGGACTGGAGTTCCGCGCAGTGCAGGCCGACTCCGGCGCGATCGGCGGCGACGCCTCGCAGGAATTCCACGTGCTGGCCGATTCCGGCGAGGATGCGATCGCGTTCTCCACCGGCTCGGATTACGCCGCCAACGTCGAGACCGCGCAAGCCGCCGACCCCGGGCCGCGTCCCGCCGCCAGCGAAGCGATGCGCAAGGTGGAGACGCCCACGCAGAGGACCTGCGAGGAAGTCGCCGCATTGCTCGCCATTCCCTTGCAGCGCACGGTCAAGTCCGTGGCCGTGATGGGCACGGATACGGTCGAAGGCAAGGCCACGGAGAGATTCACGCTGGCCCTGGTTCGTGGCGACCACGTGGTCAACGAGATCAAATTGGCCAAGGTGCCGGGACTTGCCGACTACCGCATGGCCACGGAAGCCGAAATCCTCGAGCACCTGGGAAGCGAGCCCGGCTTCCTTGGCCCGGTCAAGCCGGCAGGATCGATACGCATCGTCGCCGATCGCGAAGTCGCGGCGATGGCCGACATGGTGATCGGCGCCAATGAAACCGGCTACCACATCGCCGGCGTCAACTGGGGCCGCGACCTGCCCGAACCCGACCTAGTCGCCGACATCCGCAACGTGGTGCACGGCGACCGCGCACGCGATGGCGGCGAACTGCGCATCGCGCGCGGCATCGAAGTGGGCCATGTGTTCCAGCTGGGTCGCAAGTACACCGACGCGTTGAAAGCCACGGTGCTGGACGAATCGGGCAAGGCCACCACCATGCTCATGGGAACCTACGGCATCGGCGTATCGCGCATCGTCGCCGCGGCCATCGAGCAGAACCACGATGCCGCCGGCATCATCTGGCCCGCGCCGATGGCGCCGTGGTCGGTAGCGATCTGCACCATCAACCCGAAGAACGATGCGGCGGTGAACGCGACCGCGCAGCAGTTGTTCGACGAACTGCACGGCGCCGGCATCGATGCGGTGCTGGACGATCGCGGCCTGCGCCCCGGCCCCATGTTCGCCGACATCGAGCTGATCGGCATCCCGCACCGCGTGGTGGTATCGGAACGCGGGCTTGCCGCCGGCACCTTCGAGTACCGCGCGCGTAGCGCCGAGGCGGCGGAAAACCTGGGCCACGATGAATTGCTGGCCAAACTGATCGGTTGATTCGCGAATACGCTTCGCGCGTGCGCAGATATCGGCAGCGGGAATAAATGAGAACGGCGCCACAGATTATGTCCCGGAATTTGTCGCGCATTTAATAAGTCGATTATCATCCGCCCTCATTTGCGCCATGAATGGCGTTATTCCATCGATTTATGGAGGGATTGATGACGATTGATTTGCGCGGCCTGTCGGCCAAGGAACTGGGGACGCTGATCAGCAAGGCCAAAGAGCAACAGGACCAACTCGCCAAGCGTGCGCCAATCGCTTCGGTCCGCAGCAAGCTGGCCAGGCTGGCCGAGGCGGAGGGTTATACGATCGCCGAACTGTTCGGCACCGCGGCGCCTGCCAGGAACGGAGCCAGCCCGGGCCGCAAGCTGGGCAAGGTGCCGCCCAAGTACCGCAACCCCGCCAATCCCGATGAAACCTGGAGCGGCCGCGGCAAACTGCCCCGATGGCTGGCGGCGCTGATCGCAAAGGGCAGGAAGCCGGAAGATTTCCTAATCAAGAAGAACTGAGCGGGATATCGCTCGACAAAACGCCGGCCCAAGCCGGCGTTTTGTTTGGATAATCAAGATCCGGCGTAAGGGCCGGATGCGCGGTCTTAAAGGTTCTTGCGCGTCGGCATCAGCAGATTGCCGAACAACAATCCCGCCACCAGCGCCATGACGATATTGACCACGCCCACCAGGGCGGAATTGCCGACGGCGGCCTCCTGCTGCTGCACCAGACTCATAAGGCCACGCAGACTGGCGCTGCCGGGCACCAGCATGATGATGCCCGGCACGCGGATGATGGCGCCGGGCCGGTTGGCCCAGCGCGCGAACGCGTTGCCGGCCGCGGTCAGCGCCAGCGCCGCCAGAAAGATCCCGACCGGCCCTCCCCACGCCTGCCCGGCGTGGTGGGAGATCAGGTAGCCGCAGATCGCCGCGGCCATCACCCATGGATAATCGCGGCGGTGCGCCTTGAACAGCACCGCGAATGCGTAGGCCGCCAACACCAGCGAGGACCATTCCACCCAGTCCGGCTGCGGACGCAGCGCGCGCACTTCCGGATACAGGCCCAGCAATTGCGCCAGGGTCAACGCGATCATGCTGCCGACGGTGAGCTTGAGGATGGTGGTGAGGGCGCCGGCGAAACGCGCCGTTCCCGAGACCCAGTGCTGGCTGGTCAACTCGTTGACCGCATTGGTCAGGGTCATGCCCGGCAGCAGCACCACCAGCGACGCGATGATCACCGTGTTGAGGTTGAGCGGCTGGATGAAGTTGGCCACCAGCACCGCCACGAAGCCGGCCACCAGCGCGGCCACCGCATCGCTGGCTTCCTTCAACCGCGGCCGACGGTCGGTCAGCTGCGCCAGCACGCCGATCAGCAGTCCGATCAGGGTCGCGGTCGCGATGTCGACCCACGGCAAGCGCCACAACCCCGCCACCGCACCGGACGCCAGCGCGAACGCCATGAGCTGGGCCGCGCGCCAGCGAAGGCTTGGCTTGCGGTCTAGCGCGCGCAGGGCGGTATGGCCCTGAGCGATGCTCATCGCTCCGTTCGCCACCGCTTCGGCGATGCGGTCGGCTTCGCACAGCTTGTACAGGTCGTTCTCGCCCGGTGCGAGGCGGATCACGCGGGTGGTATCGCTGGCACCGAGCGGCTTGGCCGGATCGCTGAAACTCAGGATCAGGCCGGTCGGGTTGGACCATGGTTCGCATTCCAGGCCAAGCCGTGTCGACAGCGCCACCACCGCGCCTTCCAGCCGTTGCGCAGTGGTGCCATAGGTATGCAGGCGGCCGGCTGTTTCGCAAACGAAGGCGATGCGCTGGGCGTAGGTGGCCGTGTAGGGGCTTTGCGACATGAGGTTAGTTTAGAGCCTGCAGGCGGCAGCCGGCGGCTCGACGACCTGGCTGCGCGCAGGCACCGCACGAAGCGCGCACGCCTTACCATGGCCGCATGCGCAGATTGCTAACCTCCAGTGGCATAGCCTGTATCCTCGCCAGACGAGCGACATGACCCAGCCCGACGCCCGCCCCCGCTTTGCCACCGATGATGCCGATCCCTCGCGGATGCGGTTGGCCGGGCAATGGACGCTGGCCACGGCGCTGCAGGTCGCCGATCGCCTGCGCGAATTGCCGAAGGGGGCCACCAGCATCGATGCCACCGGCATTGACCGGATCGACTCGGCAGGCGTGCTGCAACTTCTGCGCCACGCCAATCGCAACGGCATCGCCGCGGAAGACCTGCATTTCCGCGATGAGCACCAGGCGCTGGTATCGACCATCGAGGATGTCGCCGACGACCGCCCCAAGCGCAAGCGCGACTACGGTTTCCTTGCCGCGCTGGCAAGGCTGGGCCGCCAGGTGCACGACAACGGCAAGGAGATCGTGGACCTGGTCAGCTTCACCGGCGAGAACCTTGTCAAACTCTTGCGCATCGCGCGCGAACCCAAGCGGCTGCGCCTGACCGCCACCGTGCACCACATGGAACAGGTCGGCCTGGACGCGGTGCCGCTGGTGATCCTGCTGTCCTACCTGGTCGGCGCGGTGATCGCCTTCCTCGGCTCGACCATCCTGCGCGATTTCGGCGCCGAGATTTACGTGGTGGAACTGGTCAGCATCGCCTTCCTGCGCGAATTCGCGGTGCTGCTGACCGCCATCGTGCTGGCCGGACGCACCGCCAGTGCCTTCACCGCCCAGATCGGGGCGATGAAGAGCCGCGAGGAGATCGATGCGATCCGCACCCTGGGCCTGGACCCGATCGATCTGCTGGTCATCCCGCGCATCCTGGCGCTGCTGGTAATGCTGCCGTTGCTGACCTTCATCGCGATGATGGCCGGCCTGGCCGGCGGCATCACCGTCGGCGCGTTCGACCTGGGCATCCCGCCACAGATGTACCTGGCGCGGATGCACGACACCATGGAAGTGCGGCATTTCCTGGTCGGCATCTCCAAGGCGCCGGTGTTCGCCCTGATAATCGGCCTGATCGGCTGCCTGGAAGGACTGCAGGTGGAAGGCACGGCGCAATCGGTGGGCGAGCGCACCACTTCCAGCGTGGTGCAGACCATCTCGCTGGTGATCATCCTCGATGCGATCGCGGCGTTGTGGTTCATGACCATGGATTGGTAGCGAAACGACGCACTTAGGGCCATCGGCGCATGCGTCGTTGAACCCGGGCGCGCTGTGCGCGCGAAGGCACTTCCGCAAGACCTAGTGCTGTATCCGTTGTCCCCCGCTCCAAGGAGATGTACCGACAGTGCCGATCGACACCGCCAATTCGCCGAAAGACAACCCCACCCCAATCATCCGAGTGCGTGGGCTGGTCAACAAATTCGGCGAACAGGTCGTGCACGAAGGCCTGGACCTGGATGTCGTGCCGGGCGAGATCCTCGGCGTGGTCGGCGGCTCGGGTACCGGCAAGTCGGTGCTGATGCGCTCCATCCTGGGCCTGCGCGTGCCGGATGCCGGCGAGATGGAGGTGCTGGGCACCGATGCCCGCTCCACCGATCCTGCCGATCGTCAACATATCGAACGCAACACCGGCGTGCTGTTCCAGGATGGTGCGCTGTTCTCGTCGCTGACCGTGGGCGAGAACGTGCAGGTGCCTTTGAAGGAGCACCACGACGAGCTGCCCGACAGCTGGCGCTACGAGTTGGCGCTGCTGAAGGTGAAACTGGCCGGCCTGCCGGCGGATGCGATCAACAAGCTGCCTTCGCAACTGTCCGGCGGCATGCGCAAACGCGCAGGTCTGGCCCGCGCCCTGGCGCTGGATCCGCCGCTGCTGTTCCTGGACGAACCCACCGCGGGCCTGGATCCGATCGGCGCAGCGGCATTCGATCGCCTGATCAAGACCCTGCAGGAGGCGCTGGGCCTCACCGTGTTCCTCATCACCCACGACCTGGACACCCTGTACGCTATCTGTGATCGGGTGGCCGTACTCGCCGACCGCAAGGTGGTGATCACCGCACCGATCGGCGAAGTAGAGAAACTGGACCACCCCTGGGTACAGGAGTATTTCCACGGCCCACGCGCACGAGCCGCGCGCGGCGGCCGCGATGCCTATCAACAACGAGCGTCCTGAGCCATGGAAACAAAAGCCAACTACGTCCTCATCGGCGCCTTCACCATCATCATCGCCGCCGCGCTGCTGCTGTTCGGGTTGTGGGCGGCGAAATATTCGTCCGAACGCAGCTGGCAGGAGTACCAGATCGTGTTCCGCGAAGCGGTGACCGGCCTGTCGGTCGGCAGCCCGGTGCAATACAACGGCATCGCGGTCGGTTCCATCACCAAGCTGTCGCTGGCGCCCAACGACCCGCGCCAGGTGATCGCGCTGGTGCGCCTGGATGCGGAGACACCGGTCAAGACCGACACCCGCGCCAAGCTGGCCATCACCAGCCTGACCGGGCCGGCCATCATCCAGCTCAGCGGTGGTACCCCGCAGGCGCCCACGCTGACTTCGGTGGACACGCGCGAGGCCCCGGTGATCCAGACCGCGCCTTCGGCGCTGCAGAACATCGCCGACACCGCCAATCGCATCGTCGAACGCCTGGACCAGGTGCTGAGCGACAAGAACGTCGAACGCATCGCCGCCACCCTGGAGAACCTGGAAACCATCAGCGGCGACCTGGCCCATCGCGACGAGGGCCTGCAAGCGCTGATCGTCAGCGCACGCGACGCCGCGCAGAACCTGGATGCCACCCTCGACACCACCAATGGCACCATCCAGCGCCTCGACCAGAACCTGGTGAAGCAGTTGCCGCAGATCCTGGCGAAGCTGGAAAGCACCCTGGCGCGCCTGGATTCCGCCGCCGGCAACGCCAATGCGATCCTCGGCGAGAACCGCGCCGCCATCAACAGTTTCGCCAGCGACGGCCTGGGCCAGCTCGGTCCCACCCTGTCCGAGCTGCGCAGCCTGATCCGCGACCTGCGCCAGGTCAGCGACCGGCTGGAAGGCAATCCCGCGCGCTACCTGCTGGGCCGCGACGCACCCAAGGAGTTCGAACCGAAATGAAATCCATGCGATCGGCCACTGTTCGTATTCTTCCTGCCGCCGCCATGCTGTTGCTCGCCGGCTGTTCGGTGCTGGGCAACGGCAAGCAGCGCGATCCGGTCACGATCTATGCGCCGCAGGTGCGGGTCGCGCCCGATCCGGCCTGGCCCGCGGTGCGCTGGCAGCTGGCGGTGGTCAAACCCACCGCTGCGCGCGTGGTCGACAGTCCGCGCATCGCGGTACGCCCGGTGCCCGGCGAATTGCAGGTCTACAAGGGCGTGACCTGGTCGCAGCCTTCCACCGACATGGTCGAAGCCACCGTGCTGCGCGCGCTGGAGGACTCGGGCAAGATCCCGTCCGTCGCGCGCTCCGGCAGCGGCATCCGCGCCGACTACAAGCTGGTCATGGACCTGCGTCGCTTCGAATCCGACTACGCCGGCGCGGCCACGCCCTCGGCCACCATCGAACTCAACGCCAAGCTGATGCACGTCATCGAACAGCGCGTGGTCGCATCGCATACCTTCGTTGAAGCGGAACCCGCGGGCGCCACCGACGTCGCACAGGTGGCGACGGCATTCGACCAGGCCCTGGAAAAGCTCGCGCGCGATGTCGTCGGCTGGACTTTGGCGAGCGGCGAAGCGGATGCGAAGCGTAACCGTTGAAACGCTGCGGCCGCGGCAGCCCGCCGCAGGGGCCCTTTCGCGCCGCCCTCGCGATCAGGCCACGATACCGCGGAACGTGAGATTGATGCGTTCGCCCACCGGACTCGCCGTGCGTGGCAATGCATGCCTGTAGTTCTGCTGGGTGTCGCCGCGCATCACCAGCAAGCTGCCGTGCGGTAACAGGATCTCGCGCTTGCGGGACGCATCGTGTCGGTGTTTCAACACGAAACGCCGTGTCGCGCCAAGGCTCAGTGAGGCGATCACGGGACGTTGCCCCAACGCCGCCTCGTTGTCGCTATGCCAGCCCATGTAGTCGCGCCCATCGCGGTAGCGGTTGGCCAACGCGCTGTTGAAACCGCAATCCAGTTCGCGCGACAACCGCCGCCGCACTTCCAGCAGCGGCGACGGCCATGGGCGTGGCTCGAAGCGCGTTCCGGAATAGGTGTAGGCCGTACCTGCATCGCCGATCCAGCAACTCAGGCGGGGCGAGTCGACCTCCCGCCCGAACAGGCGGATGCGGTGGGTTTCCCATTCGACCCCTTCGCGCAATGCCTCGAACAAGGCATCGGCCTGCCCGGACGGCATCCAATCCGGCGCGAACCACAGATCCGCGCCCGGCAAGGCGACGTCACCATTCGCTGCCAGAGGATGGAGTACGGTCATCGCACCATGCTCGCGGATTTGCCCCTTCCTTCGCAAACGCTGAAAATAGCGGCAGCCAAGAGCCAGCCACGGAGTCCACGATGACCGATGTCGAACGCGACGTAATGGAGTACGACGTCGTCACCGTCGGTGCTGGCCCGGCCGGGCTGTCGTTCGCGATCCAGCTCAAACAGCTCAATCCGGAGATCTCGGTCTGCGTGATCGAGAAGTCGAGCACCATCGGCGCGCACATCCTGTCCGGCGCGGTGATCGAGACCGGTCCGCTCGACGCGCTGCTGCCGGACTGGCGCGACAACCCGCCGCCGATCTGCGTGCCGGCCACCGACGACGAATTCTGGCTGCTCAGCAAGACCGGCGGCCGCAAGCTCCCGGTTCCGCCGGGCATGCACAACAAGGGCAACGTGATCGTCAGCCTCGGCGCGATGTGTGCGTGGCTGGCGCCGCAGGCCGAGGCGCTGGGCGTGGAGATCTATCCGGGTTTCGCCGCGTCCGAGACCTTGCACGACGACACTGGCAAGGTCATCGGCGTGCGCATCGGCGACATGGGCGTGGCAAAGGATGGTACGCACAAGCCAGGCTACACCGCCGGCATCGACATCCACGCCAAGGTCACGGTGTTCGCCGAGGGCGCACGCGGTCATCTCACCAAACGATTGATCAAGCAGTTCAAGCTCGACGCCGGCAGCGACCCGCAGGGCTATTCGATCGGCATCAAGGAGCTGTGGCAGGTGCCGGAAGAACGCGTGTCGCCAGGCAAGATCGTGCACAGCTTCGGCTGGCCAGCCGACAACCGCACCTACGGCGGCAGTTTCCTCTATCACCTGGACAAGGGCCGCATCGCATTGGGCTACGTCAGCGGGCTCGACTACCAGGATCCGCAATACAAGCCATGGGAAGCCTTCCAGCAATGGAAGAACCACCCCATGGTCAAGCCGCTGCTCGAAGGCGGCACGATCGTCTCGGCCGGCGCGCGTGCCATCGTCACCGGCGGTTACCAGTCGCTGCCCAGGGTCGAGATGCCGGGCGCGTTGCTGATCGGCGACACCGCCGGCCTGCTCAACGTGCCGAAAGTGAAAGGCACGCATCAGGCAATCCGTAGCGGCATGCTCGCCGCCGAACACCTGGCCGCATCTCTGTTGGCACCGGAAGGCTTCGACGCCAAGTTGCGCGCCTCTGCGGCCATGGCCGAGCTGAAGAAAGTCCGCAACATCAAGCCCGGCTTCAAGCGCGGCCTGTGGTTCGGCATGCTCAACGCGGCCTGGGAAACCCTCACCGGTGGCCTGTCGCCGTGGACGCTGAAGAACAAGCCCGACTGGTCGGCGCTGGACAAACTCGGCGCGCAGGAATCGCCGAAGCGCGACTACCTCGAAAGAAGCCTCGCTCCGCGCGACCGCCTGGCCAGCGTGTACTACGCCGCAACCGAACACGACGAAGACCAACCCGTGCACCTCAAGGTCGCCGACACCAGTATCTGCGTGACCCGCTGCTCCGAGGAATACGACAATCCCTGCACCCGCTTCTGCCCCGCCGGCGTCTACGAAATAGTCCCCGACCCCGGCGCTGCCAACGGTACCGGCAAGCGCCTGCAGATCAACGCCGCCAATTGCGTGCACTGCAAGACCTGCGACATCAAGGATCCCTACGAGATCATCACCTGGGTCACCCCAGAGGGTGGCGCGGGGCCCAATTACCAGAACCTGTGAAGCATGCATCCGTCGATATCTGGCATGCTCGGTGGCAAGGGACATCGTCCCGCTTGATACGGAAATAGACGATGCGACTCGCCCTGGTCACCGCTGTCGCCGCTACCGGCACCGATAAGGACATGCCGCCACTGCTGGACGCATGCGTCCGCGCGGGGATCGATACACGGGTGCTGGCCTGGGACGACGCGACGGTCAGCTGGAGCCGGTTCGACATGGTTTTGCTACGCTCGCCATGGGATTACACGGAACGGCTGCCGGAATTCCTGGCATGGTGCACACGCGTGGATCGCATGACCCGTCTGCTGAATCCATTACCGGTACTGCGCTGGAATACCGACAAGCACTACCTTGCCGACCTGGCCGCACTGGGCGTACCGATTGTGCCGACGGTTTTCCTGGAGCCCGACACCGAGCCATTGCCTGCCCTCGAGGCATTCCTTTCCGATCACGGCGATGCGCCGGAGTATGTGGTCAAGCCCACGGTAAGCGCAGGCTCGCGCGACACCCAGCGCTACGCGCACTCGCAGGGATTCGCCGCGGCCAACCACATCGCAAGATTGCTGGACGAGGGACGCAGCGTGATGCTGCAGCCCTACCTGGCGTCGGTGGATGATATCGGCGAAACCGCCCTGGTCTTCCTGGGGGGCGAGTTCAGCCATGCGATCCGCAAGGGCCCCTTGCTACGTCCGGATGAAGCGGCGACGGATGCATTGTTCGCGGCCGAAGCGATCAGCCCACGGCAGCCGGCCGATGACGAACGCAGCCTGGCGGAATCCGCGATGTTGGCGGCGACCCGGAGACTCGGCCTCGGCGTTCCCCTGCTTTACGCGCGCGCAGATGTGATACGCGATGCCGATGGGGAGCCACGCCTGCTGGAACTGGAACTGGCCGAGCCTTCGCTGTTCCTGACCCATGCGGCCGGCCAGGCCGACCGCATCGCCGCGCTCTTGGTGCGGAAGGGTTCCGCTGCCTAGTTGAGACGACCAACATCCACTGGCCCAGCCAATCAGATTCCGGAACGGAATCAGGCGGCCAATGGCCGCCTGATTCCGAAACAAAAAAGCGATGTATCAGAGCGGCTTGCCGTCCGCACCGCACACTTTGCCATCACAAGGCGTGAACGGCCCGATTACCAGATCGGGTTGGCCCCAGTCAGCGAACCACCGGATGCTTTCCTGCACCAGCCCGATAGCCAGCTTGCGTCCTGCAATCCGCTCGTTGACCGGCACGTTGACGACCACCGATACGCTCGCACCGGGGGCGACGAGCGGGAACGGTGCACGCTTGAAATCGCGTACCGCGCCTTCCGAGGTCATGTCTCCGGCCGTACCAGTGATCTGGATCCCCACCATAACCGGCGGACGCAACTCGCTGGACAACACCGCAGTACCCTTATTTGTAATCTTGACCGGTATTTCAATAGAGAGGCCATCAGCTGCAGCTCTCACCGGCGATTCGAGCTCCACGACAACGGCAACTTGCTCTTTCTTGAGCGCGTCTGGTTTGGGCGCGGGAGCGGGTGTTTCGGCCGTCGACGGCATCGCGCCAGCATCCGCGGAATCGGGATTTGACTGCTGCTTGCAGGCCGACAATGCGATTGCCAAGCCAGCCATGGCCATGAAAAGACGGAAACGCTTCATTGAATTGTCCTTGTGAATCATTGATTGGAATTTAGCGCCGGAGGTGGACAGAACGCCAAAGCAGGTCGTCCGTGCAGGAAAATACTGGGCACCCTAGGATGCAGGCGCATCATACACGGCCGTAAACGTCCTCCAGGCGGACGATATCGTCCTCCCCGACGTACGAGCCACATTGTACTTCCACGATCACCACCGGGTCAGTGGTCAGGTTACGGAGCCGGTGCACGCTGCCTAGCGGGATATAGGTGTGTTCGCCGGCCCTAAGCTCGAATACCCGCTCGTCGCAGGTCACTTCTGCCACCCCGCTGACGCAGACCCAGTGCTCGGCACGCTTGTGGTGCTTCTGCAGGCTCAGGGCGGCGCCAGGCTTGACCTCGATCCGCTTGGCCTGGAAGCCCTCGCCCATGTCGATCGAGTCGTAGCTGCCCCACGGCCGGAATACCTGGCGGTGGAACACATGTTCGTCACGGCCAGCGGCCTTGATGTCGTCGACGATGCGCTTGACGTCCTGGACCCGGTCGCGGTGGGCGACCAGGGTGGCGTCGGGGGTGTCCACGATGATCAGGTCCTCGACCCCCACCGTCGCGACCATCCGCCGGGCGGAGCTGCGGACGAAACTGTTGCGGGTATCGATGGCCACCACGTCGCCCTCGTGA
>JAKFDG010000297.1:0-1695 GCA_036677285.1 Pseudoxanthomonas sp. | reverse complement strand
GCGGTCACGACGCCATTGCGGATGGGTGCGGACGAACGCCAGGAACTCCGCGTTGGTCACCGGCTTGCGCATCAGGGCGAACGGAGCGATGCGGGTATTGCCCTTGCGATCCTCGTATTTCAGGGCGGTGCGGAAGTTGCCGCCGGGCAGGTTGACGTACTCCGCGGCGTCGCCGGCCAGCAGGCCGGCGACAGGGAGCAGCAGCAACAGCAGGGCGACGATTCGACGCATGGATCAATGGCCTTCCGAAGCATTGGCCGGCTTGGCCTTGCGTAGCTCGGCGACCTCGGCCTTGCTGATCTTGCCGCCCGGGTTGCCCCAGCTGTTGAGCACGTAGGTGGCGATGTTGGCTACTTCGTCGTCGGTGAGCTGGCTCATCGGCGGCATGATCGAGTTGTAGTCCGTGCCGTTGACCTTCACCGGTCCCTGCAGGCCGTGCAGGATGATGCTGGGCACGCGCTTGGGATCGGCGGCGATGTAGTCCGACTTGGCCAGCGGCGGGAATACCCCGGCCATGCCCTGGCCCTCGGGCATGTGGCAGGTGGAGCAGGTGCCGGCGAACAGTGCCTTGCCCGCATCGACCTGGTTGCCTTCGGTCAGTTCGCCGGCCGTGGCGGCCTTGGCCGCGGTCGCGACCGCCGCCATGTTCGGCTGCGCGCGGTCGCCGAGGTAGACGTAGTCCACTTCCTTGCCCGAGTAGATCGCCTTGTTCTCGGAACCCCCGGCCTTGAGGATGCCGAGCGCACCCTTGTTGAACGCGCGGAACAGGCTGTGGTCGACCAGCACGTAGCTGCCCGGCACTTCCATGTGGAATTCCATCATCGCCGCGCCGCCGGCCGGGATCAGCGTGGTCTGCACGTTCTCCTGGAACTTGGTGCCGCCCTCGTACCAGACCTTGTCGAAGATCTCGCCGATCACGTGGAAGCTCGACACCAGGTTGGGGCCGCCATTGCCGACATACAGGCGCACGGTTTCGCCGACGTTGGTGGCCAGTGCCTTGTCGCCGGTCAGCGAACCTTCGCTGCCATTGAACAGGACGTAGGTCGGGTTCTCCTCGATCGCCTTCTCCATGTCGAACGGCTGCAGGCCCTTCTCGCGGTACTTGCCGGTGGTATAGAAGTCGCCCTGCATCACGTAGTACTCCTTGTCGACCGGCGGCAGGCCCTCCGGCGGCTCGACCAGGATCAGGCCGTACATGCCGTTGGCCACGTGCATGCCTACCGGCGCGGTGGCGCAGTGGTAGACGTAGAGACCGGCGTTGAGCGCCTTGAAGGTGAAGCGCGAGGAATGACCGGGCGCGGTGAAGCTGGACGCCGCGCCGCCACCGGGACCGGTGACGCCGTGCAGGTCGATGTTATGCGGCATCTTGGATTCGGGCATGTTGCGCAGGTGGAACTCCACCGTGTCGCCCTGGCGCACGCGGATGAAGTTGCCCGGCACGGTGCCGCCGAAGGTCCAGAAGGTGTAGGTGACGCCTTCGGAGATCGCCATCTCCTTCTCGATCACGTCGAGCTTGACGATGACCTTGGCCGGCGCAGTGCGCCCGGTGGCGGGTGGCACGTGAGGTGGCGAGGTGAGTACGGCATCGACCGGCGCACCTTGCGGTGGACCGAAGTCGCCTTTGAGCGAGCCTCCAGTGTCCGCTGTACCGGGCTTTGCGGGCACCTGTTCGGCACGGTCGCAGGCAGACAGGCA
>JAKFDG010000296.1:0-4862 GCA_036677285.1 Pseudoxanthomonas sp. | reverse complement strand
TTGATGCGCTCGTCGTTGGCGGCCAATACCACCAACAGCTCGGCCTTGATCTTGCCCACGTCCTCCAACGGCGCGGCGTTGCCATAGAACGGCGCTGCTGCGGCGAGATCCGGCAATCGCGTCGCCAGGAAATTGGCGATGCCGCCGCCGTAGCAGAAGCCGACCACGCCCATGCGTCCGTTGCCGCCTTCGACCTTGCCGAGCAGGTCTGCGGCCGCGACGAAGTCCTCCCGGGTTTTCGCCTGGTCGAGTTTTGCGAACAGCGTCCGCGCCGCGTCCTCGTCGCCCGGGTATCCACCCAACGGGAACAGCGCGTCCGGCGCGAAGGCGATGAAATCCTCCAGTGCGAAGCGGCGCGCGACGTCCTCGATGTGCGGATTGAGGCCACGGTTCTCGTGCACCACCAGGACCACGGGCAACGGACCCTTGGCCTTTGCCGGTTTCACCAGGTATCCGCGCGCGTTGCCATAGCCCTTGGGCGACGGGAACTCGATGTACTTCGCCAGCAGGCGCTTGTCGTCGGGCTTGACCTGTTGTGCGGCGGCGAACTGCGGACTCAACGCCGCCAGCAATCCGGTCGCTCCCGCCGCCCCGACCGCGAAGCGCGCCGCGGCGACGAGGAAGCCGCGGCGGTCGATCGCGCCATGCACGTACTGGTCGAACAGTTGCAGCACTTCCGGATCGAAATCGCTGGCCTTGGAGCGTGGAGTGGGAGTGTTCGCCATGGGAAGCCTCCGCGGCATGGGTGGGCGTCAATGGATGCCGAAAGCATAGCGGGGACTACGTCATCGCGGAGCGAAGGGAATCCAGCGGGATGGTTGCCCCGCAAAGGCGCCTGGCCGCTTCAGTGCGGTTCCCGCAACCAGGCCGTCGCTTCCGCCTCGTTACTGAAGGTGTTGCCCGCCAGTCCGAAGTTCGCAGCGGTAACCACGCCGAATTGTTCCGGATCGATGTACGTCGGCGGCACGACCACCGCGATGGTCACCATGCCCTGTGCGGCTTCCGCCCACTCGCGCACCATCGCATGTCGCGCGGCCACGCCGGGGGGTTCGACATCGAGCGCCTCGGGGGCTATCACCACCAGCAGCTTGTGCAGGCCCTGTTCCTTGGCCATCAGGATCGCGGCAGAGACATCCCGCACCGTCTGTCGGAATCCCTGAGGATCAACCAGCCGACAGTGAGCGATGCCATCCACGGCTTCGAGGTGTTTCGATGCTTTCATGTGCAAGTCTGCAGGACGCGCATGAAGTGTACGCGCCCTCACGCTTCGTGGTCGCATAACGCTTATGAAACGTCCTGGTCATCGTGGCATAGCGCCGGTAGGCGCATGCTCGGCATTCACCCATACGGAGGATGAACACAATGGCCATCAAACCCATTCCCACCGGTTATCACAGCATTACGCCGTCAGTCGTCGTCGACAACGCCGCCAAGGCGCTGGAGTTCTATCGCGACGCGCTCGGCGCAAAAGAAACCTATCGACTGCCGATGGGCGACAAGATCGGCCATGCCGAAATCCAGATCGGCGATTCGCGGCTCATGCTGTCCGATGAATATCCCGACTGGGATGCGCTGGGCCCGAAATCGCGCGGCGGCGCGACCGGCAGCTTCATGGTCTACGTCCCGGATGCAGACGCAGCCGTCGATCGCGCGGTGAAGGCAGGGGCCAAGCTGGTCCAGCCGGTCGAAAACCAGTTCTGGGGCGATCGGGTGGGCACCGTGGTCGACCCCTTCGGCCACAAATGGATGCTCGGCACCCACGTCGAGGATGTCAGCGAAGTCGACATGAAGCGACGCGGGGAAGAGTGGGCGAAGAAGCAGACGAAACAGTAACTTCCCGCTCCCCGGCAACACAATGAAAGGGACCAGGACGAACTGGCGCTTGACGCGGCAGTCCGAACTGGTCCCTTTCCTGTTCGTGCTGCTTATTCCGCCTTACGCTGTCGATTCCGCATGTCCTCGTTCGTCGTACAGGGAAAGGCCAACCCCTGGAGATACCCATGCCGCCTGCTTCCCTCCTGCAACTCCATGCCCATCCCTTCTCCTCCTATTGCCAGAAGGTGCTGGTGGCGCTGTACGAGAACGGCACACCATTCGAGTTCAGGCTGCTGGAGAGCGACGAAAGCATGCGCGAGCTGGGGGCCCTGTGGCCGCTGAAGCGCTTCCCGGTGCTGGTGGACGCGGGCCGCACGGTGGTCGAGGCGAGCAGCATCATCGAGTACCTGGGCCTGCATCACCCCGGCCCGGTGCGGCTGATTCCGGAAGATCCCAAGGCCGCGCTCGAGGTGCGGATGATGGATCGCTTCTTCGACAACTACATTTCGACACCGCAACAGAAGGTCGTGTTCGACGCCATCCGCCCGGAAGGAAGCCGGGACGCCTACGGCGTCGCCGAGGCGAAGGCGATGCTGGATACCGCCTACGCCTGGCTTGATCGGGTAATGGCCGGCCGCGAATGGGCCGCGGGCGACACATTCAGCCTCGCCGATTGCGGCGCCGCGCCGTTCCTGTTCTATGCCGACTGGACCCACCCGATCGGCGAGGCCTTCGCCAATGTGAGGGCCTACCGGCGCCGCTTGCTGGCGCGTCCGTCCTTCGCCCGCGCCGTCGATGAGGCACGGCCGTACCGTTCCTACTTCCCGCTCGGCGCCCCCGATCGCGATTGATCGGGGCCGGTCCGGCCCCGTTCCTGCGTTTGATGAAGATATCCCACCTCAAGCGATGTTCCCGCGATGAAGTTGTTGCATGCCCTGATCCTGTCGATCGCCAGCCTCGGCTGGCACGCGAATGCCCACGCGCTGGCCTGCGGCGACACCATCACCGAAGACATCACCCTGGAAGGCGACCTGTCCTGCACCAAGGGCGCCTATGCGCTGTACGTGGGCACGCCCGGGGTCACCATCGATTTCAACGGCTACACCGTCAGCGGCACCGGGACCATGGACGGCGTGCGCGTCGCCAACGCCAGCGACGTAAGCCTGCTCTTCGGCAACCTAACCGGATTCCGGGTGGGCGTGAACGCCAGCCGGGCCGACCGCCTGAATGTCAACGGGATGTTGATGTACGAGCTGGGCTCGGGGGTGATCGCAAGCGACAGCCGCGCCGTCAACCTGGTGCGCAACACCGTGTATTCGTTCGAGAGCTGGGGCTTCTTCCTGCCCGCCTACCGTGGCAGCCGGCGTTCACTGGGCGGCCACAACATCGCCGCCAACCAGCTCGCTGGCCCGTCCACGCTCATCGGCATCTGCGGTCATGCCAATAGCGGCAACACCGTCAGCGGCAACGAGATGTTCGACGGCGGCGTGCTTCTCTTCGACGGCACCAGCAGGAACGAGGTCACCGGCAACATCATGGAATCCCGCGGCACGCCCGCCCCCGCCATCACGTTGCTCGGCAGTCGCCACAACCTGGTCAAGAACAACATGATCTTGCTGTACGACAAGGGGATCGGCCTGATCCCCGCCTACACCGGCACCTGCGCGAGCGGTCCGCTGCCGCTGCCGCAGGTCAGCGACAACCAGGTCACCAGCAACGACCTCATCATCGGGCAGACCGCGATCGTGGTGGGCCGCGGCAACGTGCTGGGCCGCGGCAACGTGCTGGGCCGCGGCAACCAGCGCCTGCCGCTGGCGTTCGGCAATCTCATCCGTGAAAACACCATTTCTTCATTCGATCTGGGCTTGCACCTGCGTACCGACACCTTCGCCAACGCGGCCATCGGCAATGCCTTCTTCAACACGTTTCGCGAAGTCCACAACGAAGGCTTCCTGAACCGGATCCGCAGCGAGCCTTCCGTTGTCCGTCCGGGCCCGTCACGCGTCTCGGTAAAGCCCGTGACCAGCGCCTACCCTTCCGCCGCCGACGCGCGCGCGCGCGCCGAGCGACTGCGGCCGCCGGGAAAGAACCGGAACCACCCCACCCGGCCCATACTCCAGCCGCGCGTCGTGCGTAGGGCGCTATAACCGAAGGAAGTTCCGCTGGGGGATAGCGCCTTGCCGATCCCACCGACTTAACCTGCACGCAGATAGGCTGGCGGCTCATTCCCGCCGAGCCTCGCCATGGAACCGACCGTGCACCCGTTCTCGCAACTGTTCGCCCAGCTGGGCCTGGCGAACGACAAAGCCAGCATCCAGGACTTCATCGCCACGCATTCGCCGATGCCCGATGGCGTGCGTCTGGAGGATGCGCAGTTCTGGTCGCCATCCCAGGCGCAACTGTTGCGCGAGGAGCGCCAGGACGACGCCGACTGGGCCAATGTGGTGGACAGGTTGAACGTGGCGCTGCACGCCATGCCCGGCTGAAAGCGCGGACCGGGGTGCGGCGCGGGGCGATGCAGCCAGCCCGGCCTACTGCCCTGCCCGCCAGTTCACGTCGGCACGCCAGAACATGCCCGCCTGTTGCGCCGCCCCGCTCGCCTGCCAGACCGCGGCCTGATCCAGCAGGGACAGGTCAAGCGCCTTCCATTGCAGGGACAACGATCCCGGCAGCAATGCGTCGTGCCGCGCCGGCTGCGACAGCAGCGGGCGCACGCTCCGGTCCTCCAGCATCGGCCTGTTCCCCAGCTCGGTCAGGGCCATGCCCAGCAGTGCATGTGCCTGTAGCCTGTCGACCGCGCGTCCGCAGACCAGGTAGTCCAGGTGCAGTTGCGTCTCCCGGTTCAGGCGCTTGCCGCTGGCCGCGATCACCGGCGTGGTGCGCATCACCGGCGGCTGGCTGATGCGGAACAGGTGCAGCCACACGCCCTCTGCCGCCTCCGCTTCCGGTGGCGCGCCGAGCACGGCCGTCGCCCCTTCCGGCAACGCGGCCTGTACCAGGCCGCGCAGTGCGTCGCTGACCACTGCGATGATCTGTTCCGATGCCAT
>JAKFDG010000295.1:0-6519 GCA_036677285.1 Pseudoxanthomonas sp. | reverse complement strand
CATGCTCCGTACGCCTTCCTCCCTGCGCTTTGCTAGCATCGGTAGTCCGGAATCCGAGAGGCGAGGCGAACATGGCGGTTGAAGTGCTGGTGTTGAAGGAGTCGGCGCCCGGTGAGCGCCGTGTCGCCGCCACTCCGGAAACGGTGAAGAAACTCGTGGCCGCGGGCGCCAGCATCCGGATCGAACCTGGCGCCGGCCTCAGCGCGGGTTTCGTCGACCAGGCCTACCTCGATGCCGGTGCGCAGCTGGCTGGCGTCGATACCCCCGCCAACGCCGACCTGGTGCTGTGCGTGCAACCGCCGGATCCCGCGGCCATCGGTCAGTTGAAGCAGGGCGCGACCCTGGTCGGCATGCTCCAGCCGCAGGCCGACGCGGCGCGCGCCGAAGCGCTGCAGGCACGCGGCATCCTCGCGTTTCCGCTGGAAAAACTCCCGCGCACGACCCGTGCGCAGGCGATGGACGTGCTCAGTTCGCAGGCCGGCATGGCCGGCTACAAGGCGGTACTGATCGCCGCGCAGCTGGCGCCGCGGTTCTTCCCGATGCTGACCACCGCCGCCGGAACCATCCGTCCGTCCAAGGTGCTGATCGTCGGCGCCGGCGTGGCCGGCCTGCAGGGCGTGGCCACCGCAAAGCGCCTGGGTGCGCAGGTGGAGGGTTTCGACGTGCGCCCGGAAACCCGCGAGCAGATCGAATCGCTGGGCGGAAAATTCCTCGACCTCGGCGTCAGCGCCGCGGGCGAGGGCGGCTATGCGCGCCAGCTCACCGATGAGGAGCGCGCCGAGCAGCAACGCCGCCTCGCCGACCATCTGCGTGGCATCGATGTGGTGGTTTGCACCGCGGCGGTACCGGGCCGTCCGGCGCCGAAGATCATCACCATGGCGATGGTGGAAGCGATGAAGCCCGGTAGCGTGATCGTGGACCTGGCCGCGGAAACCGGCGGTAATTGCGAAGCGACCCGTCCCGGCGAAACCGTCGCGCACAATGGCGTCACCGTCTCCGGCCCGCTCAACCTGGCCAGCATGGGCGCGGTCCACGCCAGCGAGATGTATTCGCGCAACGTGTTCAACTTCGTGTCGTTGTTCGTCAAGGAAGGGGCGATCAACTTCGACTGGAGCGACGAGCTGCTGGCTAAGACGCGGTGGCCGGAAGTGGCTGCGGTTACTTAGCTACCAGTTAGGCCGCGCAAGGAGGTTCAAGGTGTTCAAGTCAACTAAGATGATTCTAGGATTGGCCGCAGGTTCCGCTGCTCTTGCAGGGTTGCTCTACTGGTGGTGGGCCCAGCTGATCGTCGGCACATTTGCGGTATGCGTTGGTGGTGATCCTGGCGTAGGGGTAGATTGTCGTCACGCCTTCCAGTTCTACGCGGCCATTTTGTTTGCCGCAATCACGTTAATCCTGTTAATGGTCGCCGCGATACGTTTCATACGCCGTGCGCCCGAGCGTGCGGCCTAACAATTCATTCAAGCCGAACCCGCATCTTGGCTTCGTTCAAGCGCCTGGTTTCTGTTCTAATTTCAGCCAATCACCGTCCCGTTGCGGGTCGGCTTAATTCAGGCGTTAGGGGGCTAACGAGGACGATCGGAGGATAACGGGATGCTCAAAGGTCGGTGCTTATGCAACGCAGTCCACTACCAATCGGCAGGTCCCATTCTCTTTGCCGCTATCTGCCATTGTCGCGACTGCCAGCGCGCCTCGGGAAGCGGGGGCGTTCCTATGCTGGGCGTGCCCAAGGTCTCGTTCACCTTCTCGGGGCCAGTAAAGCAGTCGCGTACAAAAGGCGGCAGTGGCAAGCCGGCTGTCCGCAACTTCTGCTCCGAGTGCGGCAGCCTGCTATTTGGAGCCCCTGAGTCAGATCCTGAACTAATCACTATCTATGCGGGCAGCCTAGACGACTCAACGGCCTTCAGTCCGCGAGAGGCTTTGTTCATCGCGCATCGTCCCTCGTGGGCCAAACTCGCAGCACAGCTGGTGGAGCACGTAGCACTTCCGGGCGCACCATGAGCAGCGACGTGAGGCGGCCTAACAATTCATTCAAGCCGAACCCGCTTCGTGGGTCGGCTTGATTCAGGCGTTAGGCCCCACCCTATGTTCGACCTCACAATCGCATCCACTGAAAGGCATCAACGCTGCATTCGGCGAGTCGTTCAGTCTGGTTGGAACCCGTAGGGCGGGTCTTGACCCGCCTTCAGGAATTTCGCGACTTCCCAGACGGCGGGCCAAGATCCACCCCTACGTCAGCTTCGGTTATTTGAGCGGCGGACTTGACGGTTCCTTTGACGCGTTCTTCTCCACCCACGCCCGACGCTGCTCCGGTGTCATTTTCCTCCAGTCCTCGCGCAGTTGCTTCCGCTGCTCCGGCGGTAGCTCCGACATGCGCTCGAACAGCGCGCGCGCTTCCTCGCGCTGCTGCGGATTCATGCCCTCGAAGCGGCGCATGCCCTTGTGGGCGCGTACGCGCTGTTCCGGGGTCATGTTCTTCCAGCGTTGCGCGCGCTCGAGCATGCGCGAGCGCTCTTCGGGTTCCTTGTTCCAGCGCTCGCGCACCGGCGCGATCAACGCCTCGCGCTGCTGCGGAGTCAGCTTGTCCCACTCGGGCAAGGTGGACGCCAGCTGCGATTGCGCCAGCGCCTGGCCGGCCACCAGGAACAGGCCCAGCAGCAGGGAACGGGAGAGGAAGGTCTTCATTCGATTACTCCATCGCCAGCGGCTCGGCTTCGGAGGAAGCCAGCCACAGGTACAGGTCGGGGTTTTCGTCCAGCGTGGTCACGCTGTCGTCGTAATCAATGGTCGTGTCGATCGCAGTGGCCATCGGTTGCGTAGCCGGCACCGGGGCCGATCGCGGCAGGAATTGCACGCCGATGGCCACCGCCAGCACCGCGGAGAACGCACTGGCTGCTATCCATCGCCAGGCATGTCCACGTCGCGGGGCTGTTTCCAGCCCATGCCGCGCGACGCGCAATCGCGCGAGCGTTTGCGGCGAGACATGGGCTACGGCCTCGACGTGGAGCTTGCGCATGTCGCGGTCGAAAGAGTTGTTGTCATCGATCCCCGGCTTCATCGGAAATCCTCCAGTTGTTTCTGCAAGGCGTCGCGCGCGCGCGACAGGTGGGTCTTGACCGAGCCTTCCGAACAGCCCATGGCTTTCGCCGCATCAGCCACGTCCAGTTCCTCCAGCACGCGCAGGGTGAAGGCCTCGCGCTGGCGGGCCGGCAACTTGCGCAACGCCAGGACCAGCTTCGCATAGGCCTCGCGCTGGTCATGGGTTTGCGACGGGCCGGCCGCCGAGTCGGCCCAGTCGATCAAACTGTCCTCGCTGCGTTCGCTGGCAGGCGCCATGAAGCGCAGGCGGAAATTGCCGCGGCGCTGCAGGTCCACGATCTTGCGCCGCAGGATGCTCCAGAACAACGGCGTCCATTCGGCTGCAGGGCGCTCGCGGTAGGCCAGCATCTTCATCATCGCGTCCTGCACCGCGTCCAGCGCGTCGTCGCGGTTGCGCAGGCCGGCTTCGGCGAAGCGGAAGGCACGGGTGCCGATGTCGGCCAGGAACGACTCCAGCGTCGCCGCAACACGCGGCGGCGTGGTCGTCTGATATTCCCGGCTGACATCGGCGCTCACCAGCACAGCTTAGTGCCTGCGATCCCAACGGCGGTCGAAGCGGTCGCCACGGCGATCCAGGCGGTTGTCCGCGAGGTCACCCTTGCGATCCAGACGCGCATCGATGCGATTGCCGCGCGCTTCCAGGCGATTGGCCAGGTGCTCGCGTCCACGGTCCTCCGCGCGGTCCGCGCGCCGGTCGTAGCGGGCTTCGATGCGGTCGCCCTTCTGGTCCAGGCGATGTTCGATACGGTCGCCGCGGCGATCCAGCCGGTGGTCTACGCGATCGCCGAAGTCGCGGGCCGCGGCGGTACCGGCAGTGCCCAACAGCATTACGGCCAGAACAAACAGATGCTTGTGTCTCATGGCAGTTCCCTCGTGGTGGGTGGGTGGTGCGGGGGAGGAAACGCGGTCGATGGCCGCCGGTTGACCGTGCTGCCCACGAATTCAGGGGACGGTTATGATGCGGGTCGGGCACGGTGCCCCGGGAGAGAATGGATGAGCGACGGTTTCGTGGCCCTGTACATCTTCATGCTGGCGGCGATCGCCGGCCACGTCATCATTTCGCGGGTGCCGGTAATCCTGCATACCCCGCTCATGTCCGGCTCCAACTTCATCCACGGCATCGTCATGATCGGTGCGATGGTGGTGTTGGGCCATGCCGACACCACCCTGGAAAAGACCATCGGCTTCATCGCCGTGCTGCTGGGCGCGGGCAACGCCGCCGGCGGCTACGTGGTCACCGAGCGGATGCTGGAGATGTTCAAGACCTCGAAGAAGCCCGCCGACAAGGGGGGCAAGGCATGAACTGGACTTCGCCCGAACTGCTGTCGATGCTGGTCAAGGTGAGTTACCTGGTCGCGGCGACCCTGTTCCTGCTGGGCCTGCAGCGCATGGCCTCGCCGATGACCGCGCGCAGTGGCATCCAGTGGGCCGGCCTGGGCATGCTGATCGCCACGGTCGCCACCTTCCTCCTTCCCGATCTGCACAACCACGTGCTGATCTTCGTGGCCGTGGCCATCGGCACCGCGGCAGCGTGGATTTCCGCCAACCGCGTGGCGATCACCGACATGCCGCAGATGGTCGCCCTGTACAACGGCATGGGCGGCGGCTCGGCGGCGGCGATCGGCGCGGTGGAGCTGCTGAAGTTCTCGGCTGCAGGCGGATCACCTTCGAAAATGACCCTGGTGCTGGCAGTAGTCGGCGCACTGATCGGTGCGGTGTCGCTGTCCGGCTCGATCATCGCCTGGGCCAAGCTCGATGGGCGCATGGACAAGCGCTACACCTTCTCGGGCCAGCAGTGGTTCAACGGATTGGTCGCGGTCGCTGCCGTGGTGCTCGGCGCAATGGCGATCTGGACCCTGGGGACGCCGTGGATCATCGCGTTCTTCCTCGTGGCGCTCGCCCTTGGCATCCTGATGACCCTGCCGATCGGCGGCGCCGACATGCCGGTGGTGATCTCGCTGTACAACGCGCTCACCGGACTGGCGGTTGCGTTCGAAGGCTATGTGCTGGGCATCGAGACCCTGATCATCGCCGGCATGATGGTCGGCGCGGCGGGCATCCTGCTGACGCGGCTGATGGCCAAGGCGATGAACCGGCCGATCAGCGGCGTGCTGTTCTCCAACTTCGGCGGCGGCGGCGGCGAAATGCAGGAGATTTCCGGCACGCAGAAACCCATCGAGGCCGGCGACGTGGCCGCGATGATGGCCTTCGCCGAGCGCGTCGTGATCGTGCCGGGTTATGGCCTGGCGGTGGCCCAGGCCCAGCACAAGATCTGGGAACTCACCCAGAAGCTGATGGAGCGCGGTGTCAAGGTGAAGTTCGCCATCCATCCGGTCGCCGGGCGCATGCCCGGGCACATGAACGTGTTGCTGGCCGAGGCCGGCGTGCCCTACGACCTGATCGCCGACATGGACGACATCAACCCGGAATTCCCCAACACCGACGTATCGCTGGTGATCGGTGCCAACGACGTGGTCAATCCGGTGGCCAAGACCGATCCCGCTTCGCCGATCTACGGCATGCCGATCCTGGACGTGGTCAATTCGAAGAACACCATCGTCATCAAGCGCGGCAAGGGCACCGGTTTCGCCGGCATCGAGAATGCGCTGTTCTACGCCGACAACACCCGCATGCTGTACGGCGACGGCGCGGAGATGGCGAGTGCGCTGGTGAGCGAACTGAAGGCGCTGGATGGCGGGCACTAGCCCATAGCGGGCACCGCATCGTTTCCACAGCATCGGACGGCGGGAATGCGCGCCTCAGGCGGCGTGCATCTCCAGTGTGAAAGCCGACGTGCGGCGCACCTCCGAGGTGGTCGCGCCGAAAGCACTCTTGAAGGCGCGGCAGAAGGCGCTCTGGCTTTCGAAGCCCAGCATCTCGGTGATTTCGCAGATCGGCAGGCCCGTGCCGCTGACCATCCGCCAGGCCCGCTCCTCGCGCAGGCGCGCGGCGAACTCGAATGGCGTTTCATCGAACACGCTGCGATAGATCCGGATCAGGTGGCAGGGCGAATAGCTTGCCGTACGCGCCAGGCTGTCCAGGTCCAGCCGGATATCGGGATTGCAACGGATCTGGTGCCGTACCCGCAGCAACCTGAGCAGGGTCTGCTGGCGGCGATCCTGGGTGCGCCCGCTGCATCGTGGCAGGCAAGCGTGCAGGTCCTGCTGTTGTTCCACCAGGCACGACCACAGCATGCGCAACAGCGGGTCGGGCGCGTTGGCCGCTTCGTGCAGCGCATGCCGGTCCGGGTGGGCCAGCCTTACCAGGGCGCGCGCCGAATCGCGCGCAATGCGGCCCTGCCAGGGGAACAGTTCGGCGTGCTGGCGTGATCCCGGACGATGCAGCGCCTGTGCCCATGCGTGCGTGGATCCGGCAAGTCCCAGCCACCAGCACGGCACGAGCGAGCGGCACTGCAGCCTG
>JAKFDG010000294.1:0-4843 GCA_036677285.1 Pseudoxanthomonas sp. | reverse complement strand
GGCATCTGGCAGTTCTTGGCCGCCGCCAGTTGTATCAGCGTGGCCACACGCGGGTTGGCTTGCAGGCTCGCGGCCAGCTCCTGCGCCGAAGCGGCGTTGGCCAGGGCCGTGCGTTCCCGCGCCGGTCCCATCTCGGCGCCGACCGACTGACGCAACGCCGCCTGTTCCGCAGCCTGCTTGGCGGCGACTGCGCCACCCACCGCATTGGGCCCCACCGATGCCGCCGCGGTCTCGGCCGTCTGCCGACCGGCCAAACCAACGGTGCGTGCCTGCGCCGACGCCTGCGCCGCACGCAGTTCTTCTCCCGCCGCCACGCTCTCGGCCGCGGTCGCCCGGCTGATCCCGGAGAAGTTCGACGACTGCAGTTCGGCGGTGATCTGCGCGCAACTCATCGACCCATCTCCGGGACGCGCGCCGCCCGGCGTGGCCGCCGCCGCGCCCAGGTTGCCGAAGGCGGCCATCTGCGCTTCGCAGGCTTCCACCGTCATGGGCGCATTGGGCATGGCGGCCAGTTGCTGGCAATCCACGCCAGCGGCCGCCTGCTGCAGGTCTTGCGCGTTCTGTTGCGCCCGCGCCAACAAGGGCAGGAGGGCGAGCGCCAGCACGGTGCCCAGCTGCGAAAAAGCCGAATGGGCTGTCATGGGAATGCCTCCATCAGGACCGTTTCTCCTGACCAACGGAGTTGCCGCGAAGGCGCGGACAACCCGGAAATCGGGTACCTGAGCAGCTTTCCGCGCCTCCGCCGACGTTGAAAGCGCCTCCGTCGCCGGTCAAAGCGCTTCCGTCGACGTTGCGAACGCCTCCACTGACGTCGCAAACGTCATCGATGACGAAAAAAGCGTCACCGACGACGCTTTTCAGGTTGCCCGGCAATGAAAAAAGCGTCACCCAAGACGTTTTCAACGTCATCGCCGACGTCCGGAACCTCATCGATGGCTTTTTTTTCGTCAACGCCGACGCTTTTCACATTGAACGCAACTTCGACCGACCTCGTCGCTGACGCTTTTCACGTCGACGGAGACGAAAAAAACGTCGACCGGGGGTAGGGCGCATCCCTGGCCGCCGCCGTCCACCCGACCGCCGCCCCAGACCTCGCCGCCACCGGCCCGGGTTGCGCATCCGCAGAGGCTTAATGATAATGGTTCCCATTATCAATTGATCCTCGGAACCCACGCATGCCCGCCACGACTCCTGCGTCTCCCCGCACCCCCGCTCCCTCCGGCCCGGCCCGGAAGCTGTTGCACCGCTGCCTGCTGGCCGCGCTGTGCGTCCCGTTCGCCGCCACCGCCGAGACCTCGGCGGGTGCCGCCATGGACGCCACGACCCTGGACACCGTCGAAGTGCAGGGCCAGGTGGGCGGCTACGTGGCCGGGCGCAGTGGGGTGATGAAGACCGACGCCCCGCTCAACGAAATCCCCCAGTCCATCACCGTCATCGGCGCCGACCAGATCCGCGACCAGAACGCGCAGACCATGCAGGAAGTGCTGCGCTACGCCCCCGGCGTGCGCGCGGAAATGTACGGCCTGGACAACCGCGGCGACTGGTTCACCCTGCGCGGTGGCAGCGAAGGTTCGGTGCTGCTCGACGGCCTGCGCGTGCCGCTGACCGGCTGGTATGGCGTGGTGCGCAACGAACCGTTCGCCTTCGAGCGCATCGAAGTGCTGCGCGGTCCGGCCTCGGTGATCGCCGGACAGAACGGACCGGGCGGGGTGGTCAACCTGGTGTCCAAGCGACCGCAGGCCACCGCGACGCGCGAGGTCAGCGTGCAGGTCGGCAACGACGACCATCGCCAGGTCGGCGTGGACTTCACCGGTCCGCTCAACGATGACGGCACGTTGCTGTATCGCGTGGTCGGGCTCGGTCGCGACAGCGGCACCCAGGTCGACCACGCCGACGAGGAGCGCACCTTCATCGCGCCGTCGCTGACCTGGATGCCGGTCGAAGGCACCAGCGTCACCGCCTACGCCGAATACCAGAAGGACGAAAGCGACAACACCAACGCCTTCTTCCCCATCGTCGGCACCCTGGTCCCCGGACCCCACGGCAAGATTCCCTACGACACCTTCATCGGCGAGCCGGACTGGGACCATTACGGCGGCACCCGCAAGCGCCTGGGTTACGAGTTCGAACAAACGCTCGGCGACCACTGGACCCTGCGCCACCACCTGCGCCAGGACCGGGTCGAAGGCAGCATGCGCACGATGTACGCCACGTGGTGGGAGGGCTTCGTCGACGCAACCGGCGCGCCCGATGCCGACGGCACCTACCTCAACCGCCTGTGGTATTTCACCGACGACGACGCACGCATCAGCAACGCCGACCTGTTGCTGGAAGGCAGGCTCGATTGGGGCAACACCCGGCACAACCTGCTGATCGGCATCGACGCGATGGATTCGCACAGCCGCCAGGTTGCCTGGGGCGACCATCCGGCCACGCCGCTGGATGTGTACAACCCCGTCTACGGCACGTTCGCGTTTCCCGACTACCTGGCCACATCGGCCACCGACAACGTGGTCGACGTGCGCAACGTCGGCGTGCTGCTGCAGGACCAGATCAAGATCGGCGAACGCTGGGTCGTCGTCGCCGGCCTGCGCCACGACCGCGCCGAGACCGACACGCGCAGTACCTTTGAAGGTACCGAAACGCTGAGCGGCGGCGACGACAGCGCGACCAGCAAGAACCTGGGCGTGGTGTACCTGGCCGACGGCGGCTGGTCGCCGTATGCGAGTTATTCCGAATCGTTCGAACCGGTCGCCGGCATCGACAGCGCGGGCAATGCCTTCGACCCCAGGCGCGGCAAGCAGGCCGAGGTCGGCCTGAAGTGGACCCCGGCCGACAGCAGGATCAGTGCGGCGGCGGCGGTGTACGAGCTGCGGGAACGCAATCGCCTGGTCACCGATCCGGCCAACCCCAACTTCTCGATCCAGCGCGGCGAGGTGACGGTCAAGGGCGTGGAGCTGGAGACGGCGGCCAACCTCGAGGCGTGGGACCTGCTTGCCAGCTACACCTACATGGATGCGACCCAGACCGACGTGGGCACGCGCGAAGACGACCAGATTTACCTCGGCAAACAGCTCAGCGGCATTCCCGAGCATTCGGCTTCGGTGTGGGCGCTGCACAAGTTCGACCGCTACGGCATCGCCGGATTGCGCGCGGGGTTGGGCGTGCGTTACGTGGGCGAGACCCACGACGGCATCGACGTGACCACCACGCCGTCGTACACGCTGCTGGACCTGCTGGTGTCCTACGACACCGGGCCGTGGCGCCTGGCCTTGAACGTATCCAACCTCAACGACAAGACCTACCTGGCCACCTGCCTGGAGCGCGGCGACTGCTGGTTCGGCACCCAGCGCAAGACCATGGCCACGGTCAGCTACCGCTGGTGATCGTGCGCTTCGATGCCTGCTGCGACATCTGATTTCGCAATCCGATTTCCACACCCTGATACGAGAGCAAGCCGGTCCCATGCGCCAGTTCTTCGTCCTATTGCATCGTTGGTTCGGCCTGTTCATCGCCGTGTTCCTGCTGATCTCCGGCCTGACCGGCGCGATCATTTCCTGGGACCACGAGCTCGATGAGTGGCTCAATCCGTCGCTGTACCACGCCCACACCACCGGCCCCGCGCAGGACACGCTGGCGCTGGCGCAACAAGTGGAAGCCGCCGATCCGCGCGTGCGCGTGACCTACGTGCCGCTGGCGGTGAAACCCGGCCACGCCTTGAGCATGTCCGTCGAACCGCGCGTCGATCCGGCCAGCGGAAAACTTTTCGACGTGGACTACAACCAGGTCGCGCTGGATCCGGTCAGCGGCCAGGTGCAGGCCCGGCGCATGTGGGGCGCGGTGTCGCTGTCGCGCGAGAACCTGCTGCCGTTCCTGTACAAACTGCACTACAGCATGCACATCCCCGACGGCTGGGGCATCGAAGTGGGCGTGCTGTTCATGGGCATCGTCGGCATCGTCTGGGCGATCGACTGCTTCATCGCGCTGTGGCTGGCGTTCCCGAATTTGCGCAGCTGGCGCAAGTCCTTCGCCTTCCGCTGGCGCGAGCGCGGGCACAAGCTCAACTTCGACCTGCATCGTTCCGGCGGCGTGTGGGTGTGGCTGCTGCTGCTGACCCTGGCCATCACCTCGGTGTCGATGAACCTGGGCGAGCAGGTGACGCGGCCGCTGGTGTCGATGGTGTCGACGCTGACGCCTTTGCCGTACGCGCTGCGCGCGCCGGCGCCATTGGAGCAACCGATCGAACCTTCGATCCCGCGCGAGCAGGGCGTGGCGCTGGCGCGGCAGGCCGCCGATGCGCGCGGCTGGAAGGCGCCGGCGGGGGCGATCTTCTATTCCTCGATGTTCGGCCTGTATGGCGTCGGCTTCTTCGCCCCCGGACGGGACCACGGCGATGGCGGCCTCGGCAATCCGTGGCTGTACTTCGACGCGCTCAGCGGAAAACCCGCCGGCGCGGAAATCCCCGGCACCGGATCGGCCGGCGACATCTTCCTGCAGGCGCAGTTTCCGCTGCACTCCGGCCGCATCATCGGCGTGCCGGGCCGCATCTTCGTGTCGGTGCTGGGACTGGTGGTGGCGATGCTCTCGCTCACCGGCCTGGTGATCTGGGCGCGGAAGCGCGCGGCGCGGGTGCGTTCGAAGGGCGCGATGAAACTGCGTCGCGCGGGTTGAACCCATAGAGTGGGCCCAAGCCCACCGCTCTTCATTCCGGAACCAAGGCAATCTGATGCATGGCGGAGGTGGGCCAAGGCCCACCCTACGTCCGTGGCCGCCTTGGACCAAAGGGATCAGGTTCCTTTAACGCCTAGCGCCCCAGCTCAATCGCCAACGCCCGCAACAACCC
>JAKFDG010000293.1:0-1923 GCA_036677285.1 Pseudoxanthomonas sp. | reverse complement strand
GTTCGCGCCCGGGCTGATCGGCGGCCTGTACTGGCGCGGCGCCAGCAGCCGCGGAGTGGAGATCGGCATGACGGTCGGCTTCGCGGTGTGGATCTACACCTTGTTGCTGCCAACGCTGTCGGAGTCGGGCTGGCTCGGACCGGAATGGCTGCAGACCGGCCCGTTCCATGTTCCCTGGCTGCGCCCGCAGCAGCTGTTCAACATGACCGGCTGGGATCCATTGACCCACGGCACGTTCTGGTCGCTGCTGCTCAATACCGCGGTGATGATGCTCGTATCCGCGCGCTGGCGTCCGAGCGTGGACGAGCGCTTGCGCATCGCGCCCTTCCTGGACCCGTATGCGCAACGCCGTACCCTGGTCGCCGGCGAATGGCCAGGCAACGTGCGCGTGTCCGACCTGTTGTCTTTGGCCGAACGCATCGTCGGCGAACGCCATGCGCGCCGCGCCTTCGCCGAGCAGGCCGCCGCGCTCGAACGCGAACTGCAACCAACTGCCGTCGCGGACCGGGCCTGGGTGCAATTCACCGAGCGCCTGCTGGCAGCGGCCATCGGCGCGGCCTCGGCGCGCCTGGTGCTGACCAGCGTGTTGCGCGGCTCGGGCATGGAGCTGGGCGAAGTGGTGGCGGTGCTGGACGAAGCGGGCCAGGAGCTGCGCTTCAACCGCGAGATCCTGTCCACCACCCTGGAGAACATCAGCGCCGGCGTGAGCGTGGTCGATCCAGATATGCGTCTGGTGGCGTGGAATGGGCGTTACCAGCAGATGTTCGGTTATCCGATGGGCATGCTCTACCTGGGCCGTCCGGTGGCCGACCTTATCCGCTACAACGCCGAGCGCGGCGAGCTGGGCGATGGCGATCGCGAACAGCAGGTCGCCAAGCGCATGAAGTATATGCGCGCCGGTTTGCCGCACATCTTCGAACGCGTGCGCAGCGACGGCAGCGTGATCGAGATGCGTGGCCAGTCGCTGCCTGGCGGCGGTTACGTCACCAGCTACAACGACATCACCGACTTCAAACGCGCGGAGAACGCGCTGCTGGAAGCCAATGAAACCCTGGAACAACGCGTTGCCGACCGCAGCCGCGAGGCCGAGGCGGCGCAGCAGTCCAAGACCCGCTTCCTCGCCGCGATCAGCCACGACGTGCTGCAACCGCTGAATGCGGCGCGGCTGTTCACCTCCGCGCTGCGCGACAGCGACCAGGTCGGCGAACAGCAGCATCTGGCTGAGCGCATCGACGCCTCGCTGCGCGCCGCCGAGGAACTGCTCGACGGCCTGCTGGATGTGTCGCGCCTGGATGCCGGCGGCATGCAGACCGAACTGAGCGACTTCGACGCTGGCGCATTGCTACGCGAACTGGCCGCGCAGTACGCGCCGATCGCGGCCGGGCGCGGGCTGGACCTGCGCGTCCACGCCGGCGCCTTGCCGGTGCGCAGCGACCGGCACCTGTTGCGGCGGGTGCTGCAGAACCTCATCGCCAATGCCCTGCGCTATACCCGCCAGGGCCGGATCGTGCTGGGCGCGCGTCCGCGCGGCGGCAACGTGGAGCTGCAGGTGTGGGATACCGGCCCCGGCATTCCGGAACACCACATGCGCCAGATCTTCGAGGAATTCCATCGTTACCAGCAGCCGTTCGACTGGGGCGAGCGCGGCCTGGGCCTGGGCCTGTCGATCTGCCAGAGCATTTCGCGGCTGCTCGACCACGCCCTGGATGCGCGTAGCGCGGTGGACCACGGCAGCATGTTTTCGATCACGGTGCCGCGCGCGGCCGTGGCTACCGATGTCGCACAAGAGCCAGCACCGGCACGCGCCATAGATTCGCTGGCCGGGCTGCGCGTGCTGTGCGTCGACAACGACGAGGAAATCCTGGACGGCATGCGCGCCCTGCTCGGCCGCTGGCAGGTGCAGGTGATCACCGCCGCGACCGT
>JAKFDG010000292.1:0-3932 GCA_036677285.1 Pseudoxanthomonas sp. | reverse complement strand
TGGATCGAACTGACGATCAGCGAAGGCCGCAACCGCCAGGTGCGGCGCATGACCGCAGCGGTCGGCCTGCCGACGCTGCGGCTGGTACGAGTGGCTGTCGGCGAGCATGCCCTGGGCGATCTGCAGCCCGGCCAGTGGCAGCTTGTGTAGGAGCGCCATGGACGCTCCTACACGGCGATGCGTATTCAGGCTTCCGCGGAAGGCCTGCTGCTGGTTTTCTTGGTGGTTGTGCGCGGCTTGCGTGCAGTCGTCGTACTGGGACGTTTGCCGGTACCGTTGACGCGCTTGGCTTCAACCCGCTTGGACTTGCCTTCGATCGGCGCGTTCAAGGCTTCGCGCTTGCGCTTGCGGTTGGCCGCATAAGCGAGCACGCCGACTCCCACTGCCGCGGCCACCGCCACGACCGGATTGCGGCGCACGAAACCGATCGCCACTTTCCCGCCGGTTTTCACTACGCCCAATGCCGCGCCGGTCTTCAGCAGTTTCTCCGCCCGGGGAGAGATCCTGGTGAGGCTGGTCCCTGCCTGGCTCGCCAATTCCATGGCGCGATCGGTGATGGTGGTGAGTTTGCTCATGCGACTTGCTCCCGCTGCGTATCGATGCCGCAGTGTCCGCCGGAGCATGTTCAGGGCGCGTTAGCACCGCGCATCGTGGCCGACCGTTGGCTGAATGCGACGTGCGCGGTGACGTCGCGATCACGTGCCGCGTGGCTTGGCACGGTGCGTAGCCCGTGCACTCCACGGATCGTCCGGCCATGGATGCCTCGGATACCGCCCCTTCATTTCCTTCTTCACTTCGGCATAGGTGCGCTCCCAGAATCCGCGCAGGTCCTGCGTGACCTGCAGCGGCTTGCCACCGGGCGAGAGCAGATGCAGGGTGAGTGGAATGCGCCCGTCGGCGATGCGCGGCGTGTCGGCCAGGCCGAACAGTTCCTGCAGCTTCACCGCCAGCACTGGCGCCTGCCCATGCGCGTACTCGATGCGCCGTTCCATGCCCGACGGCACCACGATGCGGGTCGGCGCGAGCTGGTCGATACGCTGGCGTTGTGCCCAGTCGACGCGCGATTTCAGAGCTTCGGCCAGTTCGTCCTCGCCCAACGCGTCGAGCCGGGTCTTGCCGGCGAAGGCGGGCCGCAGCCAATCGCCGAGCGAATCGGTCAACGCCTGGTCCGAAAGATCGGGTAGTTCCAGTTCCGGCATCCACTCGCGTAGCGAGCGCACGCGTTCGCGCCATTGCCGCGATGAGTCGCTCCACGACAACGCCCCCAGCCCCAGTTCGCGCACCGCTTCGGTCAACGCCGCGGCGGCGTGCTGCGGATCGACCCGGCCAGCGGGCCTGGCATCCAGCACGATCTGGTCGAAGCGGGTCTCGCGTTGCGCCGACAGCGCGCGTCGCCCCGCGTCCCAGCGCACCGCGTCCTCGGTGACGAAGCGTTTTGGGAAATCGGCACGCAACCGCGTTTCGTCCACGGGAGCCGCACGCAGGATCAGCGCGTCTTTCGCTTCGTAACGCAGTTCGCTGGCCACGATCCACGGTTCGCCGAACACGGCGCTGTCGTCGAACACCCGGGCCATGCGCCCGTTCGCGAGCTGGTAGCGGCGTGGATCGCCGGGGTGTTGGCGGGCGATACGATCGGGGAACGCGTGCGCGAGCAGGTCGCCGAGACGGTGCGCTTCGATCTCGCGTGGTGGCGCGCTGTCCACGCGCAAGCGGCGTCGCCATTGCTTCGCCGCCGTGTCGATCAGCGCAAGCCCGGAGCGATGGCCGTCGCCCGGAGCGCGACCCTGCCGGAAGGCCGCCAGCGCGCGCCAGCGCGCCGCGAGCGCATCGCCGCCGCTGCGCAACGGATCGCGTGCCTCGACCAGTGCGGCGAGGTCGCAGGCCAGGGCGCGATCCTCTTCGCCCTGCGCGCACAGCAGCATCGCCGCCAGGCGCGGGTGCGTGCCGAGGGCGAGCATGCGTTTGCCGAAGGCCGTGACCGCGTGCGCATCATCGAGTGCGCCGAGCCGCCGCAACAGATCGCGCGCGGCGGACAACGCGCCGGGCGGCGGCGGATCGACGAAGCGCAGGTCGGCGCTGCCCCACGCGGCGAGTTCCAACGCGAGCGCGGCGAGTTCCACCTGCGCGATCTCGGCACGGCGTTGCGGTTCCAGCCGCTGCGATTGCGGCCACAGGCGCCAGGCCCAGCCTTCGGCGACGCGGCCGGCGCGGCCGGCGCGCTGGTCGGCGGAGGCCTGCGAGATGTTGACGGTTTCCAGGCGGGCGAAGCCGCTGTTGGGGTCGTAGCGCGGTTCGCGCGCCAGCCCGCTGTCGATGACCACGCGCACGCCCGGCAGGGTGACCGAGGATTCGGCGACGTTGGTGGCCAGGACCACGCGCCGGCGGCCCCGCGGGTCGGGTTGCAGGGCGGCGGACTGCTGTTCCACCGACAGTTCGCCGTGCAGCGGGAGGACCACCACGCCCTCCGCGGCCAGGTGCGACAACGTCCTCTCCACCTGCGCGATCTCGCGCTGCCCCGGCAGGAACACCAGCACATCGCCCGGATGCTGCTGCAACGCGATCTCCACCGCGCGCCGCGCCTGCGCTTCCAGCGACTCTTCGCGGCGCGCGGGAAAGTGCGACATCGACACGGGATGACTGCGGCCTTCGCTGCTCAGGCGCGGCGCATCGAGGAACCCCGCGAGCTTCTCGCCATCCAGCGTCGCCGACATCACCACGATGCGCAGGTCCTCGCGCAAGCCCGCCTGCACGTCGAGCGCCAGCGCCAGCCCGAGGTCACCGGCGAGATGGCGTTCATGGAATTCGTCGAACAGCAATGCGCCCACGCCTTCCAGCATCGGATCGTCCTGCAGCATGCGGGTCAGGATGCCTTCGGTGACGACCTCGACGCGGGTGCGCGCCGAGACCTTGTTCTCGAAGCGGATCCGGTAGCCCACGGTGTCGCCCACGGACTCGCCGAGCTGTTTGGCCATGAACCCGGCGGCGGCGCGCGCGGCGACGCGGCGCGGTTCGAGCATGATGATCCGGCGATCGGCGAGCCACGATTCGCCAAGCAGGGCCAACGGCACCTGCGTGGTCTTGCCGGCGCCGGGTGGTGCCTCGAGGACTAGTCGCGGATGCGTCTGCAGGCTGCGCCTTATCTCCGGCAGCAGCGGGGTGATCGGGAATTCGGACGATGACATGCGCAAAGGATAAGGTCTGGCACGATAAACTGGCCGCATGCAACTGATCGACATCGGCGCCAACCTCACCCACGACAGTTTCGACCACGACCGCGACGCGGTGCTGCAGCGGGCCCGCGAGGCCGGCATCGTGCAGATGGTCGTCACCGGCGCCAGCCGCGAGCATTCGCCCAAGGCGCTGGCGTTGGCGCAGGCCCACGCCGGCTTCCTGTTCGCCACCGCCGGCGTGCATCCGCACCACGCGGCCGAGTACACCGACGAATGCGACGCCGAAATGCGCGCGTTGCATGCGCATCCGGAAGTGGTGGCGGTGGGGGAATGCGGGCTGGATTATTTCCGCGATTTCTCGCCGCGCCCGGCACAGCGCAAGGCCTTCGAGCGGCAGCTGCAGATCGCGGCAGAGACAAACAAGCCGCTGTTCCTGCACCAGCGAGATGCGCACGGCGATTTCGTTGGCGTGATGAACGACTTTGCCGACAAGCTCGGGCCGGCAGTGGTGCACTGCTTCACCGGCACCCGCGAGGAGTTGTTCGACTGCCTGGACCGCGACTGGTACATCGGCATCACCGGCTGGCTGTGCGACGAGCGCCGCGGCCTGCACCTGCGCGAACTGGTGAAGAGCATTCCCGCCGATCGGCTGATGATCGAGACCGACGCGCCCTACCTGCTGCCGCGCACGGTCAAGCCGAAGCCATCGCACCACCGCAACGAGCCGAAGTACCTGGCGCACATCGTCGCGGAGCTGGCGCG
>JAKFDG010000291.1:0-7865 GCA_036677285.1 Pseudoxanthomonas sp. | reverse complement strand
AAGGGCGGCAAGCCCGGTCCGCGCATCGCCCTGCGCGCCGACATGGACGCGCTGCCGGTGACCGAGCGCGTCAAGCTGCCGTTCGCCTCGAAAGCCACCTCGACCTTCCGCGGCGAAGCGGTCGGGGTGATGCACGCCTGCGGCCACGACGCCCATACCGGCATCCTGATGGGCGTGGCCGAAGCGCTGGCGGCGATGAAATCCGAACTGCCGGGCGAAGTGCTGTTCGTGTTCCAGCCGGCCGAGGAAGGCGCGCCCGATGGCGAGACCGGCGGCGCCCCGCAGATGCTGGCCGAAGGCATCTTCCGCGACTTCAAGCCCGATGCGGTGTTCGGCCTGCACGTGTTCTCCACGGTGCAGGCGGGAAAAATCGCTGTGCGCGCAGGGCCGCTGATGGCGGCGTCGGACCGCTTCAACATCAAGGTCATCGGCCGGCAGACGCATGGCTCGCGGCCGTGGGGCGGGATCGATCCGATCGTCGCGGCCGCCGACCTGATCGGCAGCGCGCAGACCATCGTCAGCCGTCGCACCGACATCTCCAAGCTGCCGGCGGTGGTCACCTTCGGCGCGATCAAGGGCGGCATCCGCTACAACATCATCCCTGACAGCGTGGAACTGATCGGCACCATCCGCACCTTCGACGAGGGCATGCGCCAGAAGATCTTCGCCGATCTGAAGAACGTGTCCGAGCATGTCGCCGCGGCGAACGGCGCGAGCGTGGAAACCCACATCCCCGACCAGCAGGGCAATCCGGTCACGGTCAACGACCCCGCCCTGACCGCGCGCATGCTGCCCAGCCTGCAGGCCGCGGTCGGCAAGGACAACGTGATCGAGCCGTCGCTGCAGATGGGCGCGGAGGATTTCTCGTATTACGCGAAGGAGGTGCCGTCGATGTTCTTCTTCGTGGGCGCGACGCCTGCCGGAAAGGATCCCATCGCCGCGCCGAGCAACCATTCGCCGGAATTCTTCCTCGACGAATCGGCGCTGGGCGTCGGCTTGCGCGCGCTGCTGCAGGTGTCGCTGGATTACCTGCACGGCGAGCGTTCGTAGGGCGGGGTTTGGCCCACCACTGCGTCCGAAGCCATCGCACCCCGGGCGATGACGAGGGTGGGCCAGGGCCCACCCTACGTATCCATAACCTGCACGCCGCTAAAATGCGCGCATGAGCACCCCACAAGATTCCACCCTCGGCCGCGAAGTCGCTTACCCCTCGCAATACGACGCCGGACTGCTGTTCCCCATTTCGCGTGAGCTCGGGCGCCGCGAGCTCGGCCTCACCGGTGAGCTCCTTCCGTTCATCGGCCACGACCGCTGGCACGCCTACGAACTCAGCTGGCTCGACGCCCGCGGCAAACCATGCGTCGGAACCGCCACGTTCCTCGTGCCCTGCGATTCGCCGTACCTGGTGGAATCCAAATCCCTGAAGCTGTACCTGAATTCGTTGAACGCCGAACGCTTCAACAGCGAAGCCGCGGTGCGCGAGCGCATCGCCATGGACCTGTCCGCGCGCGCCGGTGCCGACGTGGTGGTCGAATTCGGCCTGCCGCCGATGGCGGAGCTTGGACAGGGCGAGTCGATCGACGCGCTGGACATCGACATCGACGACTACGGTCCGCCGAATCCCGGCTACCTGCTGGCGGACGAGTCACAGCCGGTGGAGGAACTGCTGATCTCGGACCTGCTCAAGTCCAACTGCCCGGTGACCGGACAGCCGGACTGGGCCAGCGTGGCGCTGCACTATCGGGGTCCGCGCATCGACCGCGACGGTTTGCTGCGTTACCTGGTCAGCTTCCGCGACCACGCCGGATTCCACGAGCAGTGCGTGGAGCACATCTTTCACGATGTCCTCACGCGTTGCCGCCCGCAGGCGTTGTCGGTCGAGGCGCGTTATACGAGACGAGGTGGACTGGACATCAATCCGTGGCGGGCGACACGCGGTTTCCCGACCCCGCAAGCCGTGCGCGAGGTGCGCCAGTAACGCTGAACGATCACGTTCGGGTTTCACGGCGACGCCATGAATTCTTAACACCGCCTGTGTAAGTTTGTCCTGGAGCACAACCCTCCATCCCCCACAGGGAGACGCCTTGCATGAGCACCGAAAAGAAAGCCGATTTTTCAGGCGTCACCGCCAAGGTCGACAGCACCGAGCGAAAGGCAGCCGACTTCTCCGGCGTCACTGCCAAGGTCGACAGCAGCGAAGAGATCGTTGGCGAAGGAACCTACACGATCGAGAAGGGTGACACCCTTTCCAAGATCGCCAAGGAACATTACGGCGAGGCCAGTGCGTGGAAGCAGATTTTCGAGGCCAATCGCGACACCATCGACGACCCCGACCGCATTTTCCCCGGCCAGGTCATCAAGCTGCCGCCGAAAGATACCAGCGCCTGATCCTTTACCTCCCCTACTTTCCTTCAAGGACCGACATCATGAAATTGAATCGCATCTCCTACGCCCTCCTCATTGCGCTGGCCGGCACCATCGCCCTGGCCGGTTGCAAGAAGAAGGAAGAAGCCGTCGTAGAGCCGCCGGTCGTGACCGAGCCCGCACCGGCACCTGCGCCGATGGAGCCGGCACCCGCTCCGGTTGCGGCCACCAGCGTCACCGTCGGCAACATGGCCGGCGCGGACAAGTCGGTCGCTCCGATGTCGACATTCGGCACCAAGGACAAGATCATCGTTTCGGTGAAGACCGATGCCGCCACTTCGACGAATGCCGCGATCGACGCCAAGCTGACCTTCCAGGACGGCCAGGTCGCCGGGCAGAAGACCGCGACCGTGGTCGCGGAAGACGCCGGCACCACCAACGTCGAATTCACCAACGCCAATCCGTGGCCAGCTGGCAAGTACAAGGTCGACGTGACCGTCAACGGCGCACCCGCCGGCATGACCCAGGAAATCGAGGTCAAGTAACACCCTCTCTCTCAGGGTGTGCGAGTGGGGCGCGGAGCAATCCGCGCCCTTTTTTTATCCCCCTATTTTTCCGGTGCCGTAGGCGCAAGCCGGTACAGGCCGTCGAAACTGGTCGCCCAGGTCTTGCCGTCGTCGCTAGAAGTTTCCCAATGCTGGCGCACGCTGCCGTCGGCGTTCGGCGTCCAGCTGATGCGTTCATGCTGCTGCAAGCCGGTCTGCGCATTGGCTTTGTCCTGCACGCCCCGCAATACCATCTTCCCGTCTTCCACGCCGCCTTCCAGGTGCAGGCGCGAGCCGCTGTTGTCGACCCAGAACTGTTCCCACTGGCCGGTGTCGGCATTGAAGATGTTGAAGCTCTTGCCGGAGACCCCGCTGGGGCTGTCCCAGTTTTCCAGCAGCACGCATCCGCCCAGGATCGATTCGATGCGGCTGCGACCGGCCAGCTTGCCGGCCGGATTGGTGACTTCCCATTGCCCCAGCCAGAAATCGAACTGGCGGTTCTGCTCGGCGTCGCAGGTCGGCGATGAAGGCGGCGCCGGCGCCGCGGTTTCGGCGGCGACCGTCGGGGTGGACAGGGTCGAAGCAACGGTCATGGCGGCCACCAGGGTTCGGACGATCAGGGTCATGATGCACTCCTGCGGGAATGGCGGCAGCTTACGTCGGCGCAGCGACCGGGACTTTGCCCCGACCGGCGTAAAGCGCGACAATGCTTTTTCGTGCTTTCGGCGGACCTTGCTGTCGGCAAAATAATCCCCCCGCACCGCGCGCCCTGCGCGGACGGCGTGTCCCGTTCCAACTCCAGGAGCAACTCCATGGCAGAACCCGTCCTTACCCCGCCCGCTGGTGGCGAGAAGATCACCATTTCCGGTGGCAAGCTCACCGTGCCCAACCACCCGATCATCCCCTTCATCGAAGGCGACGGTACCGGCCCGGACATCTGGCGCGCCAGCGTGCGCGTGCTCGACGCGGCGGTGGAGAAAGCCTACGGCGGCGCGAGGAAGATCCACTGGCTGGAAGTGTTCGCCGGCGAGAAGGCCAACAACAACTACGGCACCTGGCTGCCGGAATCCACGGTGCAGGCCTGCCGCGATTACCTGGTCTCGATCAAGGGTCCGCTGACCACGCCGGTCGGCGGCGGCATCCGCTCGCTCAACGTGGCGCTGCGGCAGATGCTGGACCTGTACGTGTGCCTGCGCCCAGTGCGCTGGTTCGAGGGCGTGCCCTCGCCGGTCAAGCGCCCGGGCGACGTGGACATGGTGATCTTCCGCGAGAACACCGAGGACATCTACGCCGGCATCGAATGGGCCGGCGGCAGCGCCGAGTCGCAGAAGGTGCTGGACTTCATCGCCAAGGAATTCCCGCAGCCGTTCGGCAAGATCCGCTTCGGCACCCAGGAAAAAGTCGACGAGTGGCAGAAGGCGCTGGAAGGCATCGGCGCGCCGCATCGCGAGATGACGGTGGAAGTCGGCCTCGGCATCAAGCCGGTCAGCCGCCTGGGCACCGAGCGCCTGGTGCACAGCGCCATCGGCTATGCGATCGCCAACAAGCGCAAGTCGGTGACCCTGGTGCACAAGGGCAACATCATGAAGTACACCGAAGGCGGCTTCCGCGACTGGGGCTACCAGGTCGCGCGCGATTTCTACGGCGCGGTGGAGCTGGACGGCGGCCCGTGGCACGTGATCCCGGAAGGCAGGCCGGGCGCGGGCCTGATCATCAAGGACGCGATCGCCGACGCCTTCCTGCAGCAGATCCTGCTGCGGCCGAAGGAATACGACGTGTCGGCGACGCTGAACTTGAACGGCGATTATTTGTCCGACGCGCTCGCCGCACAGGTCGGCGGTATCGGCATCGCCCCGGGCGCCAACATCAACTATGTGACCGGCCATGCGGTGTTCGAAGCCACCCACGGCACCGCGCCCAAGTACGCGGACCTGGACAAGGTCAACCCGGGCTCGGTGATCCTGTCCGGCGAGATGATGTTGCGCTACATGGGCTGGACCGAAGCGGCCGATGCGATCATCGCCGGCCTCGACAAGGCCATCGCCAACAAGCGCGTCACCTACGATTTCGCCCGCCAGATGGAAGGCGCCACCGAAGTGAAGTGCAGCGAGTTCGCGGACGAGATCATCAAGCAGCTTTGACCGGCTTGCGATCGAGAATGGAAAAGCCCGGCATGTCCGGGCTTTTTTTTTGCGTCCCCGCCCCGCGTGCGGGAGAGGGTGGCAGATAGGCCGGGCTAGGGGTGCGTGATCGAATGTTGAAAGTGGCCGCGCAACTTCAGCGTCGAGGTTTCGCTCGCCCCTCATCCGCCTTCGGCACCTTCTCCCCACACGCGGGGAGAAGGACGCCTTTCTATGTGACCTCGTAATGCTCCACCGTCGGCTCGAACTCCAGCAGGAAGTCCACGTCTTCCCGATAGTACTTTGCCTGCGTTATGTCGCTCCCGGCGAAGGCTTCGATCGCCTGCGGCGATTCCCAGCGGGTGACGATCAGGTAATGGGTGATCGCGCCCACCGTGCGATGCAGGATGTCCACCGAAAGGTTGCCCGGGGTCGCGCGGTAGTCGGGTACCGCGCGGGTACGCAGGAAGGCGAGGTATTGCTCCGCCTTCTCGGCGAGGGTGACGCCATGCCAGAGGCGTGCGATCACGAGGCCCTCCCGGTCAACACAGGCAGTCGGCGATGCGTGCGGTGTCGGCCACGAAGAACGCCAGGTCCCTGGCGTCCGGGTACACGACGACGGCGGCCAGATCGACGATCTTGTGGGCCTGGTAGTACGCGGCGTCTTCCACCGCGGGACGCACGGTGATGGCGGGAAGGTCGACGATGCGGGGGGAGGCCTCGGCGACCGGGAGGGAGGGGGTTCCCACCAATACGGCGGTGATGGCCACGGCCAACAGGGCGATGGCGGTCAGGGGAAGAAGGATCCTGGTGTTCATGGTGTCTGCTCCACGGATTCGAGCCACGTGGCCTGCGGGGCTGTCAGCAGGTCGCGCAGGATTGCGGTTGGGGTGTCTGGTTGCGGCGCCCGCCGAACCGATGCGACCGGGACTGCGGTTCGTCGGCATAGGTCTGCGGAAAGGGTTCGTCGATGTCGTCGTTGTGGCCGGCGGTCATCGGCCGGCCGCCGAGGAACAGCAGGTCCTGGTAGAGGTGCAGGGCCTTTTTCCTCAGCGCGGGGGAGATCGGGCTCCGCGCCGGCGACTTGCGGGACTCCGGTACGCGAACGGGTCCGGCTTGTTCGGCACGGTCCTGGCCTGTCGGGGTGGCGATATTGCCTTCGATGAACATCATTCCGCGGCTGATGGCGCCCATTTCCCGCCACCACGTCTTGTAGGTGCTGGTCTTCATGGTTCTCTCCTCGCCGGCCCATCCGGCTTGAATGACAGACAAGTTAGGCTCATCCTTCGACTTGAAAAAGCGAAACTTCCGCAAGCCTGACTTGAGGCATATTCAAGATGAGCCGACCGCCGCTGGACCAGATCGATGCCTTCGTGATCGCCGCGCGGCTGGGCAACCTGACCCGCGCCGCCGAGGCGATGCACCTCACCGTCAGCGCCTTGAGCCACCGCATGCGCCTGCTCGAGGAACGCGTGGGGCACCAGCTGCTGGCGCGCGGTCCGCGCGGGGTGGTCCTGACCCCCGAGGGTCAGCGTTTGTTCGAGGCGGTGGCCGAACCGATCGATGCGATCGAGCACGCCCTGCGCCGGCTCGGTGCGCGCACCGACAACCTGCTGACCCTGAGCCTGATCCCGTCGATGGCCACCGCCTGGCTGGTGCCGCGGCTGCCGGGATTCCTGTCGCGGCACCCCGAGCTGGGCCTGAGCCTGCAGGCGAGCACGCACGTGGTCGATTTCGAACGCGAGCCGGTCGATGCCGCGCTGCGCCTCGGCGCGGGCAAATGGCCGGGAGTCACTGCGGAATTCCTGTTCGACGAATGGATCACGCCGGTAGCCAGTCCCGACTTCATCGCCAGGCACGGCAAGCCATCGCTGTCGGCGATTCCCTCGCTGCCGTTATTGGGCGATCCGGCCGCGCGCTGGAACGACTGGTTCGCCGCGTTCGGCGGCGCGGCGCCCGCGCGTTTCGTGGCGGCCTTCGACGACACCGAAACCCTGCACCAGGCCGCGGCGCAGGGATTGGGCATCGCCCTGGCGCGGCAGACCCTGGCGCGACCGCTGATCGACAGCGGTCGCCTGGTCCCGCTCACGCGCAAGCGCCTCAAGGCGGAGTTCGCGCATTACCTGGTGTATCCGCAGCGCAGCCTGCAGCACCCGGGGTTCCAGGCGCTGCGCGGCTGGTTGCTGGAACAGGCCGGGGTGAAGGCCGTTTAGCCTTTCCGGCAGGTCTTTATTGCTTTCCGGAATGCAAAAAAATCATTTCCATGCATCCACGAAATACGGCGCTCACGCATGGATAATCCGCCAACCACCCATCGAGAAACCCCTATGTCCCTGTCGCTTTACGAGGTCACCGTGCCCGTGTTCATCCGCGCCTTCGGCAACCTGTCCGAGAACCTGGAGAAGGGCCGTGCCTTCGCCGACGGGAACAACCTCGCGCATGCGGAGCTGCTCGAGGCGCGGCTGTTCCCGGACATGGCCCCGCTCACCGCGCAGATCCAGCGCGCCAGCGACGCGGCCAAGCTCGCCGCGGTGCGCGTCGGCCAGGTCGAGACCGTCGCGATGGCGGACAACGAAACCAGCTTCGACGAGCTGCAGGCGCGCATCGCGGCCACGGTCGCGTTCCTGAAGTCGGTTCCGTCCGATTCGATGGACGGGCGCGAGCAGGCCGAGGTGGTGGTTACCACACCGAGCAACTCGATGACGTTCACCGCCCGTGACTACGTGCTCGGCTTCGCGATCCCGAACTTCTTCTTCCACGTCACCACCGCGTATGCGCTGCTGCGGCACAAGGGCGTGCCCCTGGGCAAGCTGGATTTCCTCGGGCGGCGATGAGC
>JAKFDG010000290.1:0-3087 GCA_036677285.1 Pseudoxanthomonas sp. | reverse complement strand
GCGATCGGCCAACCGGTGGTCGACAAGACCCTCCTGTTCAGTGGCGAAGACCAGTTGCCGTTCAATGGCCTCAATCCGCTGCTGCTCAATGGCGACGCCGCCACGCTGGGCGCCAGCTTCGATCCCGAAGGCCTCGCGATCGGCAAGGGCGGACATTTCTACGTCGCCGACGAATACGGCCCGAGTGTGTTCGAGTTCTCGTCCAGTGGTCAGTTCATCCGCGCCTTCGCCACGCCGGACAATCTGGTCCCGCGCACCTCGACCGATGCGCTCGATTACGTCAACGGCCGCCCGACCATCGTCCGCGGCCGCCAGGACAACCGCGGTTTCGAGGGCATCAGCCTCAATGTGAGCGGCGACAAATTGTATGCGGTGATGCAGGATCCACTGGTCAACGAAGGCAGCAGCCTCGACGGCCGCCGCAGCCGCAACGTGCGCGTGGTCGAGTACGACGTGGAAAGCGGCGCTGCCACCGCGCAGTTCGTGTATCGCCTGGAGCCGATCGGCGCGCTCAATGCGATCGACCCGAGCACCGCCGATGATTTCTCGGCGACCCAACAGGGCCGCAGCATCGGCCTGAGCGCGATCCATGCGCTCAGCGACACCGAGTTCCTGGTGCTGGAACGCGACAACCGCGGCCTTGGCGTCGAAGTCACCGCCGCGCCGCTGCACAAGCGCGTGTACCGCATCTCGCTGGCGGGCGCGAGCGATGTCAGCGCGGTGTCGCTGGCCGGCGGCAACGAGCTTCCCGCCGGCGTGGTGGCGGTGAGCAAGGTGCCGGAGCTCGACATCCTCGCCGCGCTGCGCGCCGCCGGCGCCACCGATATTCCAGAGAAGCTCGAAGGCCTGGCGATCGGCCCGCGCCTCGCCGATGGACGCCACCTGGTGTTGATCGGCAGCGACAACGACTACAGCGTGACCCAGACCGGCGCCGGCGAGCAGTTCGAGGTGTGCGTCAATCGCGCCACCGGCGAGCGCGTGTCGGATGTGCCCCTGGATGGCGACTGCCCGGCGGGACTGGAGCGCATCCCGGGAACGCTGATCAGCTTTGCGGTGGATTTCAGCCACTGACCGCCGCCGCGGTTTGCGATACGCAAACGGGGCCGTGAGGCCCCGTTCTCGTTCTGCATGACAAAGGAATGCGTCTTCACCAACTATCTGGCCCGCTCTCGCCTCGCCCGTGCTTGGCCCGCGTCAGCCGTGCTGCGCGCGTCTGCCGGCAAACCCTGCCCGACGCGTGCGATCAGGTAGGGGAAGAACGGATTGCAGTTCAGCCGCAGCCACTGGTCGCTCTTCACCACCAGCGCGCCGCGTTCGCCATGCAGCGCCAGGGTGCCCAGGTGGATGCCGTAGTCCTCGTCCGTGCGCGGCCGCAGCCCGTAAAGCGTGTCGTCCATCGGGAACGGCAGTGCGACGTGCGACAGCGAGTACACGCTCTCGGGAAAGGACAGGCCCAGCGGGCGTTCGCTGGCTTGCAGCACGCCGGGCGGATAGCTGCGTTCGCTTGCTTCCAGCGTATCGGGTCGGGTGTTGCTGACCAGGGTCAGCCGGTAATTCCGCGGCGCCTTGCCGTGCAGGGTGTCGGCGAAGCCGGTGGCCGCTGGGGTCAGCAGCGGGGTGAGCAGGTTGGCGCGATTGATGTCGAACAACACCAGCTCGCTGCCATTGGCCGGCAGGTGGTCGAACAGCGCGTGGACCACGTCGCCGGTGCTGACGGTGTTGTCGAGCACCGACTGGAAGGCGAGGATCGGCGGCAGGCGCCGTAGTCTTCCGCGCGTCTTCAGTTGCAGCACTTCGGTCTTCACCCGCATGGTCATCTGGTAGGACTGCACCGCGCCATTGACCGGGAACGAGTTGTACTTGTACGGATTGAACTCCGGCAGGATGTCGATCCACCGCGATTGCTCGAAATACGCAATGCCGCCGAACAGCGGCAGCAACGACGCCAGCCTCGCGCCCCGGCCGACGCCGATCATCGGCGACAGCAGCACCAGCCGATCCACGCGCGGCAGGCCGGCGGCGTCGCCGTTGGCCACGTCCATCGCGTAATCCAGCGCCAGCGCGGCGCCGTTGGAATAGCCGACGATGTGCAATGGCTTGCCCGGCCCCACCCGCGTGCGCAATTCGCGCGCGGCGACGCGCACCACCGCTGCCCAGTCCTGCCAGCGCACGTCCAGCAATCCGGATGGCACGGTGCCATGGCCGGGCAGGCGCGGTGCGATCACCGCGAAGCCAGCCTGTTCGTAGCGCGCGGCGACATGGCGCAGGCTGTACGGCGAATCGCTCATGCCGTGCAACAGCAGCACGCCGCCACGGATTTGCGTCGGCGTGGATTCGTACGATCGGTTCCAGTCGTGCTGGCCGGGACGCGCGCCGAGCGCGCTGCCGGATTGGTAGCGGTATTGCCCCGGCGTGGACGTGGCGGCAAGTTTGCGCGACAACTCGGCGAACAGGCGCTGCTCGGCCTGCTGGTACTGCGCCCAGGTGTAGCCGTCGCCGATGTCGCGGTCCCGCACTTCGTTGTCGAGCACCATGCGGTGCCACGGCGCCAGTTCGGGCTGTCCGCGCGAGTGGAACGCGTTCCCCAGCAGCAACACGAACACCAGCACCGCCAGCACCAGGGCGATCTTCGCGACCAGGACCAGCGCACGCCGGAGGAAAGGGAGCTGCATGCCGAGATCGTAGCCGACTGCGGGCGCCCTGCGCGTGCCAGGCGCTGCACTGCGCGCAAGGGTCAATGCCTTGCGATGGGGACCCGCGCCACCCGGAGTAAGATGCACCCCGGCGCTCCCACAGCCATCGTCACCGCATTGCCTGCGTTTGGTTTCCGCCCGCTCACTCCATTGCGTGCCACCAACCCCGAAGGAGCTCCGTCATGCATGCTCTACTGCAACTCTGGCTGCCCATCCTGGTCGCCGCGGTCCTGGTGTACGTCGCCAGCAGCCTGATCCACATGGTCTTCAAGTGGCATAACAGCGACTACAAGAAACTGGCCAACGAAGAAGAAGTGCAGGCCGCCCTGCGCAAGGGCGCGCCCGCGCCCGGTCAGTACGTCTTCCCGCACTGCACGGACATGAAAGCCATGCG
>JAKFDG010000289.1:0-1771 GCA_036677285.1 Pseudoxanthomonas sp. | reverse complement strand
CCTGCCTCTTTTCTGCGTTGTGGTTGCTTTGTGCTTACTGTTTCAGGCCGAGCTTGTTGATCAGGCCTTTGTAAAAAGCATGGTCCCTGGCCATGACGGTGCCAAAGGCCTCGCCATCCGCATAGGCATACCCCATGTTCTGGCGGTCCAGCGCGTCGCGAAGGCTTTGTTCGTTGACGATTTTTGCCGTTGCTGCCCGCAGCACGTTCACGACCTCGGGTGGCGTGCCCCTGGCCACGGCCAGGCCACGCCAGGTGCCGATGGAAACGTCGATGTTGCGCTCCCTGAGCGTCGGCACTTTCTCGAAACCCTTGATGCGCTGCTCCGACATCACCGCCAGCGTTTTCAGCTTGCCCGTCGAGGTGTAGGCATAGACCTCCGCCGCGCTCACCGTGATGGCCTCGATGTGCCCGCCCAGCAGGGACAGGGCGGCCGGTGCCGCGCCCGCAAACGGGATGTGGTTGAACTTCACCCCGGTTTTGTCCTCCACGGCCGCCGCAGCCAGATGCCAGGTCGAGCCGTTGCCGCCATTGCCCACGCGGAAGTCGCCCTGTTTCGCAGCCGCCAGGAATTCCTCCACCGTGTTCCACGGCGCATCGGCGCGCACCGTGATCGCCGCCGGGTCGTAGTTGAGGCGGGCGATCGGGATGAAGTCCTCATGGGTGATTTTGGTCAGGCCCATGTTGGGCTGCGTCATCAGGTCGGTCGCCAGCACGGCCACCTTGTAGCCCTCCGGTTTGTTGTTGATGACGTCGGCCCAGCCAATGGCGCCACTGGCGCCGGGTTTGTTGGTGACGATCAGGCTTTGCGGCAGATGCTTGACAGAAGCCAACGCAAAGGCCCGGGCCAGCACGTCGGTGCCGCCGCCGGCCGGGTAGGGAACCACCAGCTCAATCGGCCGGCCGGGGTAGGCCGTCTGGGCCGGCGCCGCCGATGGCAGGGCCAGGGCGCACAGCAGGCCAGCCAGGATGCGGGAAGTGAATGTCTTCATGCTTGTCTCTCTTTGTTGGCAGGGATGGGGATGTCGCGATGATGTGAAGGAACGTGACGCTCAGGACCTTCAGGCCCAGGCGGCGCCGTTCGGGAACTCGAACTCCTCCAGCGTCGCGGCATGCATCTCGATGCTGTAGCCCGGGCGTTGCGGCGGCATGTAGCGGCCCTTGCGAATGACCACCGGGTCGATGAAGTGCTCATGCAGGTGATCCACATACTCCAGCACACGGTTCTCCAGCGAGCCCGAGACTGCGATGTAGTCGAACAGCGACACGTTCTGCACGTACTCGCACAGGCCCACGCCGCCGGCATGCGGGCACACCGGCACGCCGAACTTGGCAGCCATCAGCACCACCAGCAGGACTTCGTTCAGCCCGCCCAGGCGGGCCGCGTCGACCTGGCAGAAATCGATGGCCTTGGCCTGCAGCAGCTGCTTGAACATCACCCGGTTGTGGCAATGTTCGCCGGTCGCCACGCCAATCGGTGCGATGCGCGCGCGGATGGCCGCGTGGCCGAGGATGTCGTCCGGGCTGGTCGGCTCCTCGATCCACCAGGGCTCGAAGGCGGCCAGGCGCCGCATGTTGGTGATGGACTCGTCCACTTCCCACACCTGGTTGGCGTCCATCATCAGCTTGCGGTCCCAGCCTATCTCCTCGCGCAGGATGGTGGCGCGGCGGATGTCTTCCTCGATGTTGCCGCCGACCTTCTGCTTGAAGTGCGTCCAGCCTTCAGCCACGCCTTCGCGGGCCAGGCGGCGCACCTTGTCTTCGGAATAGCC
>JAKFDG010000288.1:0-1837 GCA_036677285.1 Pseudoxanthomonas sp. | reverse complement strand
ACCGCAGCCCATGGACAGCGAGAATGGCAGCCCGTTGTCGAAGCTGCCGCCAGTAGCGATGCTGTGCGCCTGATTGACGATGACGCGCGAAACAGGCAATTTGAGGCCCAGCTCCAGGGCACGCTCCGGCCGCTCACTGTGCAGCCCGACCGAGTGGCCGGCACCCTCGAACGCATAAATGCGTTCCACCAGCGCAGCAGCCTGCTGGAAATCGCTGGCCCCGAACAGCGTAAGAACGGGGCTCAGCTTCTCGCCGGAGAAAGGATGGTCGTGTCCGATGCCGTCTTCCTCGACCATCAGGATGCTGGGGTTGCGCTCGGCAATGGCCGCCCAGCCGGCGGCTCCTGCCGTGTCCAGCGCTGCCGCGCGCTCGGCGATCACGCGGGCCGATTGCCCTATCACCGCCGGCGACAGCTTGCCTTCGGGCCACATCAATGCGCGCAGCACGGACTTCTGCGGCGCACTGAGCAGCACCGCGCCCCTCGCCTCGAGTGCGGCGATGGTGTTCCTGCGCGCCGCGTCAACGATCACCAGGCTGTTCTCCGACGAGCAGCTCGTCGCGTTGTCGAACGTCTTTGAGCGCACGATACGCTCTGCGGCCAGCGCCATATCGGCCGTTTCATCGACGATGCCAGCCACGTTGCCCGCCCCCACGCCAAAGGCCGGCGTGCCGCTCGCGTACGCCGCGCGCACATTGGACTGGGACCCGGTGGCGACAACCAGGTTGCAGCCGCGCATCAGCTCGGCGGTGGCCTGCTTGTTGACTGGCGCCGGAAGGACTTGCACCAGGTCGCGCGGCGCTCCGATGCGATCGAGCTGCTTGTAAATATGTTCAATCAGGCGCGCACAGGTCGACCAGCCCTTGGGCGATGGTGCCACGATCACTGCGTTGCGCCCCTTCAGCGCGTTGATGATCTTGTTCGCTGGTGTCGCCGCCGGGTTTGTGGACGGCGTGATGGCACACACCACACCCACCGGTCTGGCAATTTCCACCAGGCCACGCTGCGCGTCCTCGGCGATCACACCCACCGACTTGGCGCCCTGCAGGTCACGCAGCAGGCCCAGCGTTTTGCGGTAGTTCTTGCGCTCCTTGTCGGCCACGTTGCCGACGCCCGTATCGGCTACCGCCAGTTCAGCCAGTTCACGGTTGCGGCCGGGCTCAATGATGGCCCAGCCGGCTGCCACCACTACCGTGTCCACCTGTTCCTGCGACCAATTCTCGAAGATGCGCTGGGCGGCGCGGGCTCGCTGGACCAGTTCGTCGATTTGCGGCGATGCCGCGGCGGAAGATGGCTTGTCGTCTTGTCGGAGTGTCATGGATTGCTACCTCGTGATTTTGTGGAGTGAGGACGTCCGGCTCAGCCGTTACGCCAGGTGAAATGACGGGAAGCATGGCGCTGCTCATGACCTCCGAACCTCGGGTATGCAATCTTGACGGTGCTCTGCATGTCGCCCTCTTGGTGATGCATCTTATTTTCCTTTAATTCCATTATTTAGAACGTGTTATTATTATATGGAACATATGCTAAGACGCAAATCTGCTTTTGTCAATGCGGGAAGCCGGGAGGACGAATTTTGAGCGACAGGAGCCGCGCCGGCAGCTCAGCCCGGATGGCGCGGTGCAGTTGTCGCCAGTGGCGACACGTTGCCAGTCTGGCGGTAACCCAGCGCGAGGCTGGCATCACGGGCGCATGCTACCAACTGTTCAGCCAGTGCACGTACCTGCTGGCGACCGAAGCGGATCGACGGCACGCTCATTCCCACGGCGGCTACCGCTTCGCCGCGGGCGTTGAACACCGGCGCCCCCAGACCACACACGCCGAGCCGCCATTCCTCG
>JAKFDG010000287.1:0-3344 GCA_036677285.1 Pseudoxanthomonas sp. | reverse complement strand
GGTCAAATTCCGCCGCCTCGACGGCATCCTGTTGCTGGACAAGCCGCAAGGGCTGAGCTCCAACCAGGCTTTGCAGCGGGCGCGTTTCCTGTTTCGCGCGCAGAAAGGTGGGCATACCGGCAGCCTGGACCCGTTGGCCACCGGCCTGTTGCCGCTGTGCTTCGGCGAGGCCACCAAGATCGCGGGCAGCCTGCTGGGCGCACGCAAGGCCTACGACACCGTCGCCCGCCTGGGCGTGACCACCGATACCGATGATGCCGAGGGCCAGCCGCTGCGCGAGCGCCCGGTCGGCAAATACACGCTGCCGCAGATCGATGCCGCCCTGCGCGCGCTGACCGGGCGCATCCAGCAGCGCCCACCGATCTATTCGGCGCTCAAGCGCGGCGGCGAACCGCTGTACGCCAAGGCGCGGCGCGGAGAGGTCGTGGAAGTGGAACCACGCGAGGTGGAAGTCCACCGTTTCGAACTGCAATCCGCCGCCGACCTGCTGGATGACGGCGCGCCGCTGCTGCGCCTGCAGGTGGAGTGCGGATCCGGCACCTACGTTCGCAGCCTGGTGCGAGACCTGGGCGAGGCACTGGGTTGCGGCGCGCATGTCCTGGAACTGCGCCGATTGTGGGTGGAGCCGTTCCGCGAACCGCGCATGTGGACCCTGGAGGCGCTGCAGGCGTTGGCTGAACGCGACGAACGCAGCCTCGACGCCTGCCTGCTGCCGATCGACGCCGGACTGATCGGTTTCCGCCGGATCGACCTGAACGAGGAGGCCGCGCGGCGCTTCCTCCAGGGCCAGCGGCTGCCCGGCATCGCCGGCACAGCGGGCGCCTGCGCGGTCTACGGTGCCGACCGCGGTGTGCTGGGACTGGCGAATCTGGATGAGGGCGGGCTGCTTTCGCCGCAGCGTCTGTTCAACTGGGAGGACGCCGCCGGTCCGCCCAAGGCGCAGTAAAACCTTGTTTTGCAAGGCTTCCGAGACTACAATGCCGCGGCCTTTTCGGCATATCCGATTTCGTACCACCCTCATCGCAGCATCCTCAATCGCAAACGGCGAGCCCGGCGGTGCGCATGGTCAACTTCGTTGACCGCGGCGTTCCTGCAGGCCACGCATCTCAAGAGAAAAACACATGCCCATCGACACCCAGAAAGTCATTGAAGAAAACAAGCGCGGCGCCGCCGACACCGGTTCCCCGGAAGTCCAGGTTGCCCTGATCACCGCCCGCATCGAACAGCTCAGCGGCCACTTCAAGACCCACAAGAAAGACCACCACAGCCGCCGTGGCCTGCTCCAGCTCGTGAACCGCCGCCGCAGCCTGCTCGACTACCTCAAGAAGAAGGACGGCGAGCGCTACAAGACCCTGATCGAGAAACTCGGCCTGCGTCGCTAAACCGAATACCGACCGCGGCGCAGTGATGCGCCGCGGTTTGCATTTCCGGGGAGGAAATTCCCCGCCTGAAAAGTTTCCAGCATCGCAACACCCGGCCGGACCAACCCGGCCATCCGCATGCGGCATGGGCCGCATCCGGTTCAACCGATAGCGCATCACCAAGGATCAAACAACGTGGCAAAAATCACCAAGACCTTCCAGTACGGCAAGCACCAGGTCACCCTGGAAACCGGCGAGATCGCCCGCCAGGCCGGCGGTGCCGTCATCGTCAAGTTCGACGACACCGTGCTGCTGGTTTCCGCAGTCGCCGCGAAGAACGCGCGCGAAGGCCAGGACTTCTTCCCGCTGACCGTCGACTACCAGGAGCGTTTCTACGCCGGTGGCCGCATCCCGGGCGGCTTCTTCAAGCGCGAAGGCCGCGCGACCGAGAAGGAAACCCTGATCTCGCGCCTGATCGACCGTCCGCTGCGTCCGCTGTTCCCGGAAGAATTCCGCAATGAAGTGCAAGTCATCGCCACGGTGATGTCGCTGAACCCGGAAATCGACGGCGATATCCCGGCCCTGATCGGCGCCTCCGCCGCCGTCGCCCTGACCGGTGCGCCGTTCAACGGCCCGATCGGCGCCGCCAAGGTCGGCTACATCAACGGCGAGTACGTGCTGAACCCCACCGTCAGCGAGCTGAAGGATTCCAAGCTGGAGCTGGTCGTCGCCGGCACCTCCAACGCCGTGCTGATGGTCGAATCCGAAGCCGCCGAGCTGTCCGAAGACGTGATGCTGGGCGCGGTGATGTTCGGCCATCGCGAGATGCAGAAGGTCATCAACATCATCAACGAACTGGTCACCGAAGCCGGTACCAAGAACTGGGAATGGTCGGCCCCGGCCAAGAACGACGCGCTGATCTCGGCGCTGAAGGAAGCCGTCGGCACCCAGCTCGATTCCGCCTTCCAGGTGCGCGACAAGCTGCAGCGCCGCGACGCCATCGCCGCCATCAAGAAGGACGTGATGCAGGTCCTGGCCGGTCGCGCCGAAGCCGACGGCTGGAGCGCCGGCGCGCTGTCGAAGGAATTCGGCGAGCTGGAATACCAGACCATGCGCGGTTCCGTGCTGTCCACCAAGGTCCGCATCGACGGTCGTGCATTGGACACCGTGCGTCCGATCAGCTCCAAGGTCAGCGTGCTGCCGCGCGTGCACGGCTCCTCGCTGTTCACCCGCGGCGAAACGCAGGCGATCGTGGCCGTGACCCTGGGCACCGCGCGCGATGGCCAGGTCATCGACGCCGTCTCCGGCGAGTACAAGGACCACTTCCTGTTCCACTACAACTTCCCCCCGTACTCGGTGGGCGAAGCCGGCCGCATGATGGGCCCGAAGCGTCGCGAAATCGGCCACGGCCGCCTTGCCAAGCGCGGCGTGCTCGCGGTGATGCCGACCATGGAAGCCTTCCCGTACACGATCCGCGTGGTCTCGGAAATCACCGAATCGAATGGTTCCTCGTCGATGGCTTCGGTCTGCGGCAGCTCGCTGGCGCTGATGGATGCCGGCGTGCCGATCTCCTCGCCGGTGGCGGGTATCGCCATGGGCCTAGTCAAGGAAGATGAAAACTTCGTCGTGCTCTCCGACATCCTGGGTGACGAAGATCACCTGGGCGACATGGACTTCAAGGTGGCCGGTACCTCCAACGGTATTTCGGCACTGCAGATGGACATCAAGATCGAAGGCATCACCGAAGAGATCATGAAGCAGGCGTTGTCGCAGGCGAAAGCCGGCCGTCTGCACATCCTCGGCGAGATGGCCAATGCCATGACCGCGCCGCGCCAGGAACTGAGCGAGTTCGCGCCGCGCCTGATCACCATCAAGATCCACCCCGACAAGATCCGCGAAGTGATCGGCAAGGGCGGTTCGGTGATCCAGGCGATCACCAAGGAAACCGGCACCCAGATCGACATCCAGGACGACGGCACCATC
>JAKFDG010000286.1:0-3969 GCA_036677285.1 Pseudoxanthomonas sp. | reverse complement strand
TGGTGGTTCTGGTTGGCCGCACACGTGTTTTTCCTGATCGGTTTCCGCAACCGCCTGGTGGTGCTGCTCAACTGGGCGTGGGCGTACTGGAGCTACCAGCGCGGCGCGCGCATCATCCTCGGCAACGACGATGATGACCAACGGAAGCCACCCTCATGAAGCCAACTCACGCGATCCTGCCCGGTCTGTCATCCTGCGCTGCGCCCACTCGATAGCCCGGCCCGATCTTGGATACGTTTCTCCTTGCGCTGGATTTCATCGGCACGTTTGTCTTCGCGATCAGCGGCGCGACCGTCGGCGTGCGCCATCGGCTCGACCTGTTCGGCGTGCTGGTGGTGTCGTTCGCGGCAGCGACCTTGGGCGGCATCGTCCGCGACGTACTGATCGGGGCAACGCCACCCGCCGCACTCGGAGACTGGCGATATCTTGGCGTTTCCTGCCTCGCCGGCCTGGTCACGTTCTATCGCTACGGCGCCATTGAACGCTTGCGCAACCCGGTGCAACTGTTCGACGCCGCCGGGCTGGGTCTGTTCGCCGTGTCCGGCGCGATGAAGGCGTTGGCCTTCGGCCTGGGTCCGGTCATGGCGATCCTGCTCGGCATGCTCAGCGGCATAGGCGGAGGCATCGCCCGCGACATCCTGGTTGCGCGCACACCCGTCGTCCTGCAGGCTGAACTCTATGCCATCGCCGCGATGGCTGGCGCAGCCGTGGTGGTGGTCGGCCAATGGCTGCAATTGCCGAGCGTGCCGATCATCGCCGCTGGCGCAGCCTTGTGCTTCGGGTTGCGCTTCATGGCCATCCGCCACGGTTGGCACCTGCCCGTCGCGCGTCCGCGCGATCCCTGACCTGCGCCAGCAACAGATAGACAAACGGCCCGGTTTCCCGGGCCGTCATGACATCGCAGAACTTATCACTCAGGCCGCGAACAGCGCCTTCATTTTCTTCAACGCGTTGGCCTCGATCTGGCGGATGCGTTCGGCGGAGACGCCATATTCGTCTGCCAGTTCCTGCAGCGTGACCTTGCTGTCGTCATCCAGCCAGCGGCGCATGACGATGTCGCGCGAACGCTCATCCAGCCCGGCCATGCCTTCGCGCAACAGTTCCAGCTTGCTGCCTTCGGTGTCGGCGCGCTCATAGGCCTGTGACGGATCCTCGTCCTGGGTCATCAGGTAGGCGCCGGGCGACGGCGGTGCATGATCGTCGTCCTCATCCGAAGGCGCATCAAACCCGATGTCGCGGCCGGAAAGACGCGATTCCATTTCCAGCACTTCACGCTCGGACACGTTGAGGTCCTTGGCTACCGCACTGACTTCCGCCGCGTTCATCCAGCCCAACCGGGTCTTGGACTTGCGCAGGTTGAAGAACAGCTTGCGCTGCGCCTTGGTCGTGGCGACCTTGACGATGCGCCAGTTCTTGAGAATGAATTCATGCATCTCGGCGCGGATCCAATGCACAGCGAAGCTGACCAGGCGCACGCCCATCTCGGGATCGAAACGCTTGACCGCCTTCATCAGGCCGATGTTGCCTTCCTGGATCAGGTCGCCCAATTGCAGGCCATAGCCGTTGTAGCCGCGGGCCACGTGCACGACGAAGCGCAGGTGCGAGTGCACCAGTTCACGCGCAGCGTCGAGATCCTCGCCATCGCGGAAGCGACGCGCCAAGCCCTGCTCTTCATCGACCGTCAGCACCGGGATCTGGTGCACGGCACCGATGTAGGCGTCGAGCGAACCGAGCGCGCTGGGAATCGGGAGGTTGTTGGCCACCATGGCGGTGGCTGCAGAGGTCTGGTTCATAGGGGCTCATATTAGCAGTCGGCAGATTGGACTGCTAACCGGTTGGAAAGTTCACGCATCGTGCTGAATATAGAACGCTGACTTGGGGGATGACGGGCCAACAGCAGGCGTGAACGGTGCTATTCCCACCAAGGGAATACAAATCAATGGGTTATGCCGGCGATCGCGTGCCAGCTAGTCTACCGGCACATCGAAGGCCCGGCTGGGGGAGGGTTCCGGCTGCAGGGTGTAATGCCACCACTCCAGGGGGTAGTTGCGGAAGCCACGATGCTCCATCGCCACACGAAGCAGGACGCGGTTGGCCCGTTGCGGCGGGCTCGCTTCGGGATTGTCGGTGTTGGCCCGAGGATCGAACAGGTCGAATTCAGTGCCCATGTCCACTGCCCGGCACACGCCGCCGATGCACCGCACCAGGGTGAGGTCTACGGTAGCGCCACGACTATGTCCGGAAGTCTCGGCGATGTACTCGCCGAGCAGCGCCGACTTTTCCAGATTGGGATAGTGCTGTGCCTTTCGTCGCTGATCGGCCGGGTCGTGCGCCCACTCCACGAACCGTCGGACCGCGCGGATCGGCCGATAGCAGTCATGGATCTTCAGGCCATAGCCGCGCCGCTTCAGATCCTGCTGCACCCGGGCCAGTGCTTGCGCCACTGAAGGCAGCAGCAGGCACTTGGCGGCGACATAGCCCTGGATAGGCTGGCCGACGAAATTGCGGTCACCGGCGTACCGGATATCCAGCAATATGTCAGGCGCGAACTGGCGGATATCGGTCAGGCCTGCTTCTGATGCCGTGCGTGCTGGATCGATCGTCACCTCGCCGGCTTCAGCACCGGAATTGCCGGCTGCGAGGCCGATTACCAAGGCAATCAGGAATGTCTGGAAGATTACGGACGTGCTCATGTCAACCTTGCGCTCTCGTTCTCCGTACGCGGCATCCCCGCAGCCTCTATCATGAGCCTCTGATGCGGTTTACGGGGTTCTTCGGCAGCTTGATTCCAGGAAGCCATGCCGCAGCGCAAGGAGAATAGGATGAAGCTGGGTTCGCACATCACCGTTCTGGTGCTCACGACCTGGATGCTTGGGTGCACAAGCACATCCTCCATGGTCAGGCCCGCTTCAACGGCTTTGGAAGACGCCAGGCAACTGGTCGTGGTGACGACGACCGGTTGGGACGCAACTGCGGGTGAACTGCGAACATTCATGCGCGACGAAAAAGGCTGGCGTGAGACAGCTTTGCGCTTGCCCGTCGTGATCGGGCGCGCAGGCTCTGGCTGGGGTATCGGCAGGCAGCCGCCACAGGGCCAGGGGCCACAGAAGCGGGAGGGGGACGGACGCAGTCCGGCGGGCGTATTCGATATCGGTCCGGCCTTTGGCTACGAAACCTCCGATCGTACGCACTTGCCCTATCGGGGCATGAAATCGGGCGACTACTGCATCGATGTACCGGAGTCCCCTTGGTACAACCGCATTGTGTCGGTCGAGAACGTGGGGGCAACGGCAGTCGCCGGCTCGACGGAACCCATGCGCCGTGACCTGATTGCCAATGGTGACGAGCAGTACCGCCTTGGATTCGTGATCCTGCACAACGCCTCCGCCCACCCTGGCCAAGGCAGCTGTATCTTCGCGCATCTGTGGAAGGGGCCGGATAGGCCGACTGCCGGATGCACGGCGATGGATCCGACCGGGATGCGTAGATTACTGGACTGGCTACGCGTCGACCGCAACCCGCGATTGGTGTTGCTGCCGATGCCGGAGTATCGACGACTGCAGCCGGCTTGGGGCTTACCGGAACTGGGCGACGCCACGCACTGAGCAACCAGACGAAAAAAGCCTGACTCTCCTCGCTCGCGCTCGCCGGCATCATAAAAAAAGCAGTGCGATCGCGAGGATCCTGATGCAGGCACCACCCCTGATCACGGAACGCGGGACGCAGAAAAGAAGACTCCAGCCGATAGCTGGAGTTTCTGGGTAAAAATTCTGGCGATGACCTGTTGCGGGTCGCCCCCGCGACGCAAAAGAAAACGCCACCCCGACTGGGGTGGCGTTTTGGGTAAAGACCCTGGCGATGACCTACTCTTGCATGGCTTAAGCCACACTACCATCGGCGCAGCTGCGTTTCACTTCCGAGTTCGGGATGGGATCGGGTGGTTCCACAGCGCTAATTTCACCAGGGAGA
>JAKFDG010000285.1:0-3312 GCA_036677285.1 Pseudoxanthomonas sp. | reverse complement strand
GCGCATCCTGGCTTCGCGCGGACCGACCTGATGGACAACGGGCCGGGATCGGAAGGCGGGAACTGGATGTCCACCCTGAGCCGGACGCTGGGCCCGTTGTTCAGTCATTCGGCTGCGGCTGGCGCGTTGCCGACCCTGTTCGCGGCGACCTCACCGGATGCGCACGGCGGCGGCTACTACGGACCCAACGGCTTCTACGAAATGAAAGGCACGCCGGCGCCGGCGAAGATCATGCCGCAGGCACTGGATGCTGACGTGTCCGCGCGCTTCTGGGATGCGTCGATCGCGCTGACCGGGGCGATGTGGTCGTCCGATGCGGAGCAGGTGCGCAAGGCGACGGGGGGTTGAGCGACCCCGCGTCCAGCCAGCTTTTCCAGGAAGTCAGGGGCCGGGTGACAACCGGGCCTGATGCATCGCAACTCGCATGTAACCGTTTTCAACGCTAGCATCCAGCGTCTCCGGCAATTGCCGTCGACACGGAAACGCCAGTGGCCCTGCAATCCCCGAACCCCTTCCCGGCCGCCCGGTGGCCGCGCTTCGCCATGCTGGCGGCCCTGACCCTCTGCGCCTCCAGCGCCTTCGCCCAGAACGAGCGGCTGCCGCCGCGCGCGCAGTGGAAGGCGAGCGGCTCTTCGGCCCAGGTCGAGGCGCTGTCCCCGGCCCATGCGATCGACGGCGACCACAAGACCCGCTGGGGCGGGGCGTTCAGCGCCGACCACTGGCTCCAGGTCGACCTGGGCAAGGCCGCCGACGTCGGCGGGGTGCTGCTGCATTGGGACAGCGGGTTTGCGGTGTCGTACGCCATCCAGACTTCGCTCGATGGCAAGACCTGGCATGACGCCTACGTCAGCGGCGATTCGCGCGGGTTCACCGACTACCTGTTCTTCCCCGCGGTGAAGGCCCGCTACCTGCGCCTGGCCAGCCTGCCCAAGACCGCGGACTGGGGCGTGTCGGTGTTCGAGTTCGAACCGGTCTCGGCCAGCGACGCGGCGCGCATCACCAACCTCACCGGCAAGGACAATCCGCAGGCGCTGTGGGCCAACGCGCCGGCGCGCGCGCTGCAGGCGCAAGGCAAGGCGCCCGGTACGCGCGAACTCGAGATCGCGCTGGGCCGCGCATTGCCGGCGGCGGGACTGGAAGTGTGGTGGGGCGGACCGCGCAACGGCGCCAGGCTGGAAGCGCGCGATGCGGCCGGACAATGGACCACGCTGGCGGAGGATCCGGGTTCGCAAGGCGAGCTCTCCTACCTCGCTGCACGCGAAGTGCACACGCTCTCCGCGCTGCGCCTGAGCGCGGGCGAAGTGGACGGCGCGGCGCCGACGATCAAGCGCCTGCGCCTGCTCGGGCCCGAGCGGGCAATGACGCCGACCAAACGCTACGAGATCGCCGCCTCGCGCGCCAATGCGGCGCTGTTCCCGTCCTCGTTGCACCAGCAGCAGGTGTACTGGACCGCCATCGGCATTCCCGGTGGCATGCAGAAATCGATCTTCGACGAATACGGCAACCTGGAGGCCTACAAGGGCGCGCCACTGGTGCAGCCCGCATGGCGCGATGCTTCCGGCCGCACGGTGGTGTCGGACAACGTGGAACGCAAACACGCCCTGCGCGACGACTGGATGCCGATGGCGTCGGTGCAATGGACCGCGCAACCGGGCGTGGAGGTGCGCAGCGAAGCCTTCGCGGTGGAACAGGATGGGCAGCCGGTGACCCTGGTGCGCTATCGCGTGAGCAACACCGGCACCGCCAACGTCGACGGCATGCTGTCGCTGGTGCTGCGTCCGCTGCAGGTGAATCCGCCATGGCAGCACGGCGGCGTCTCGCCGGTGCGCGAAGTCGCCATCGAAGGTCCCGCCGGACGCAGCGATATTCGCGTCAACGGCCGCCTGCTGCTTTCCTCGTTGACGCCCGCCGACGCGCGCGGCGCGGCGGCGTTCGGCCAGCATGGCGAAGGCGAGATCACCACGCACGTCGCCGCCGGCACCGTGCCGGACGCATTGCAGGCGCGCGACGACGACGGCCTGGCGGCGGCGCTGCTCGACTACGCGGTGAAGCTGGCGCCGGGCGAACACCGCGACGTGGTGCTGGCTTTCCCGTTGGGCGTTTCCCGCGCCGATGCGAAGACCGGGCCGCTGCCGGAAGCGCCGGCGATCGATCGCGCGGTGCTGCTCGGCAAGGGCGGCGATGCCTCGGCGGGTTTCGACGCGATCGCGAACAAGGTGGCGCAGCAGTGGCACAGCCGCTTCGGCAAGCTGGGGCTTTCGCTGCCCGACGCCTCGCTGGTGGACATGCTGCGCGCGCAGGCCGCGTACATGCTGATCAACCAGACCGGCCCGGCGATGCAGCCCGGCCCGCGCAATTACAATCGGTCCTTCATCCGCGATGGCGCGGCCACTGCGTCGATCCTGTTGCGCACCGGCCAGGCCAGGGTCGCGCGCGATTACCTGAAGTGGTATTCCGACCACGCCGTGCGCGAGAACGGACTGGTATCGCCGATCATCAACGACGATGGTTCGCTGAACACCGGTTTCGGTTCGGACATCGAGTACGACAGCCAGGGCGAGTTCATCGCACTGGTCGCCGACGTGGCGCGCTACGACGGCGGCGCCGCCAGCGTGCGTGATTACCAGGCAGTGGTGAAGCGGGCACTGAAGTTCACCCAGGAGCTGCGCGAACGCACGATGGTGGCCGGCTACATGGCCGGGCACCCGGCGCCGGAACGCTTCCACGGCATCATCGCCCCGTCGATCAGCCACGAAGGCTATTCCAGCCCCACCCACAGCTACTGGGACGACTACTGGGCGCTGAAGGGCTGGCACGACGGCGCGTGGCTGGCCGAACAGTGGGGCGATGCGGAAACCGCGCAGTGGGCGCGCGAACAGTACGCCGCGTTGCGCGCATCGGTGGCCGCGTCGATCCGCGCGACGATGAAATGGAAAGGTTCGGACACCATTCCCGCCGACGCCGACACCGGCGGCAGCGATCCGACCAGCGTCTCGATCGGACTGGATCCCACCGGCCAGCAGGACATCCTGCCGGCCGAGGCGTTGCAGCTGACCTTCGACCGCTACCTCGCCGATGTGCGCTCGCGCGACAAGCCCGATGCGCTGTACGCCTACACGCCGTACGAAATGCGCAACGTGCTGACCTACGTGCACCTCAACCAGCCGAAGCAGGCCGACGAGCTGCTGCAGAGCCTGGTGCGCCACCGCCGCCCGCTGGAGTGGCAGGTGCTGGCCGAAGTGGTGCACTCGCGCCTGCGCCATCCCGGCTACCTGGGCGACATGCCGCATACCTGGATCGGCGCGGAATACG
>JAKFDG010000284.1:0-1685 GCA_036677285.1 Pseudoxanthomonas sp. | reverse complement strand
CAAACTGAGAGAAGACGGGTAAGGCGTGCAACCTCATGAGTCCCATCTTCGTACTGCAAAGGTCCCCTTTTAGCGACACAGGAGTCCTTCGATAACTCGGTGCGAAGGTCCGCAATGGGTCGAGTGCCGTCGGTCATCGCAGACCATACCTTGCCCCAAAAACGGCGCCTCACACGCCACAATATCCAGGCCGGATCCTGCACGGGCCCGCCAGCAATGGCATAGTGAAAGCATGCCGGCGTGCCCGCTCCGCCCTCACCGGCAGGCTTGTTCGCGCAGCCGGAGCGCGCCTGCCCACTGCTGGCATACCGCTAACCGTCTGACGCGCGACACCGTCGGCACGCGGTAGGAGGCATACGATGAATGACCTGTCCGCACATCACCCGGGGCGCTGGTGGCACAGCTTGCCCGATGGCCGAATCCAGTGCGACCTCTGCCCTCGTGACTGCAAGCTGCGCGACGGGCAGCGTGGCGCCTGCTTCGTGCGCATGCGCGAAGGCGAGCAGGTGGTGCTGACCACCTACGGCCGCTCTTCCGGCTTCTGCATCGACCCCATCGAGAAGAAGCCGCTCAACCACTTCCTCCCCGGATCGGCGGTGCTGTCCTTCGGTACTGCAGGCTGCAATCTCGCCTGCAAGTTTTGCCAGAACTGGGATATCAGCAAATCGCGGGACATGGATCGCCTGATGGATCAGGCCAGCCCGCAGCAGATTGCCCTGGCGGCGGAGAGCTCGGGCTGTGCCAGCGTGGCCTTCACCTACAATGACCCGGTGATTTTCGCCGAATATGCCATCGATACGGCCATCGCTTGCCGTGCGCGCGGCATTCGGACGGTGGCGGTGACCTCCGGCTACATACACGCCGAACCGCGCCGCGAATTCTTCGCGGTGATGGACGCGGCGAATGTCGACCTCAAGGCCTTCACCGATGACTTCTATTTCAAACTCACCGGCGCACATCTGCAGCCGGTGCTGGATTCCTTGGTCTATCTGCATCACGAGACCGGCGTCTGGACGGAAATCACCACCCTGCTGATTCCGGACTACAACGATTCGAATTGGGAGATCGAGGCCCTGTGCGCCTGGGTACTCAAGGAACTGGGGCCGGATGTGCCGCTGCACTTCACCGCCTTCCACCCCGACTTCAAGATGCTCGAAACCCCGCGCACCCCGCCCGCAACGCTCAGGCGCGCCCGGCAGATCGCCCTGGCGCAGGGGCTGCACTATGTCTACACGGGCAATGTGCACGATGCCGAGGGCGGCACGACCTTCTGTCCAGGCTGCGGCGCGCCTTTGATCGAGCGGGACTGGCACCGCATCCTCCACTACCGGGTGACTGCCGAGGGGCGCTGTCCGCAGTGCCTCACCACCATCGCCGGGCGCTTCGACCAGCATGCCGGCGACTTCGGCCAGCGCCGGATTCCGCTGCGGCTGAACCCTAACCCCTGAGCAGATGAGCGTCCTATCGATGGGTGGCAGCGACGCTGCGCCGTAGACAGTTCGGCGACCGCTATCGGCCCAGACTGTGTAAAAACGTAATGAATGAAGGCAATCAACTGCCGGGGGATTTTCTCAGTGTCCAGGAGGCCGCCGGAGGCCCAATCAGGCGCAATCGGTGATTCTGGTTGTTATAGGCACTTTCGGCTTCGGCGCGCCTGCTGGAGGGCGGCAAGAGTCGTAAAACAG
>JAKFDG010000283.1:0-5101 GCA_036677285.1 Pseudoxanthomonas sp. | reverse complement strand
CGTAGTGCGCAGGCGGCAGGCGCTGGATGGACTGGTAGAAAGTGCTGGTCTTGTCGATGCTTTCCAGCGGGCCGACCAGGCTGTCGGCGATACGGCCTTCGTCCAGCGTCGCCGGCACGTCGGTCAGGGCCAGCAGCGCCTGCGCGCGCGAGGCGAAGGCCAGCAGGCGACCGGGTGCGTGGTGCAGGTACAGCGGACGCACGCCCATCCCATCGCGCGCGCAGAACAAGCGTTGTTCGCGCGGGTCCCACACAGCGAAGGCGAAATCGCCGTACAGGTGGTCGATGCAGGCCTCGCCCCAGCGCAACCAGGCGTGCAGGATCAATTCGGCCTGGCCGGCTCGCGGGCCCAGGGCGAGATCGCGGGCCAGGCGCTCACGTTCGTCCAGACGTGCATCGATCACGGCGATGCAACCCGTGCCGGCATGGCGGGCCAGTTGCGATTCGCCAGCGATGGGGCTGTGATGGCTCCAGTGCGCGGCGCCCAGCGCGAGGTCGCCCTCGCATAGTCCCTCGAACGCGACCTGCTTGCGCTCGTCGCCAGGCACGAGTGCGGCGCGCAGGGCGGCGAGTTCGTGCGCCTGCGCCGGAGCGCTCGAGAGGCGGAGGAAACCGCAGATGGCTTTCATCGTTTCTCCACGCTGGATTTCGTCACGCGCACGTGGAGTCCCGACCTATCGCGCCACGGAACGCAGGTGCGCCAGCAACATGCCGGCCAATTGGTCGGCGGAGGCATAGTCGCGCGGATAGTCCAGAGCGAAGGCCGGTGCCAGGCCGGTGGCCGTGGCGGCCTGCGCGAGCCGGGTCGCCATCTGCGTGGGGTCCTTCAGGTCAAGCTGGAACGCGTGCTGGATCAGGCTCATGCAGGCCGCCGCAGGCGCCAGCGGTTGGATGTGGTGCTCGCCGGATCCCGCTCGTGGGTTTACCAGCAGGTAAATCGCCGCGACCGGAGTGCCGACGGCGGACTGCTCGCCAATGCTCTCCGGGGTCGGCAGGCGACGTTTGTCGGTGTAGGAGGCCACGGGGGTTGTCACGGCATCGGTCGCGCACATCGCTTCGATGCTGTCGTCGAAGAGCCGCAGGCTGGGATAGGTGGGGATGGCGACAAGATGGTCGGGCTGGAGCCGCAAAATCATGCAATCGTCGGACAGCAGATCGAAGCCGTTGCGGCCCATCAGTCCGGCCAGGGTCGACTTGCCCCAGCCGCTCTCGCCCAGGATCAGCATGGCCTTGTCGTCGATGCGCATCGAGGCGGCATGCAGGACAAAATCGCCCTTGCCCGCGAGGTAGCGTGGCAGGACCTGATCGACCAGCAGATGTTCCAGGGTGTCCGCATCCAGGCCCGGCGCGGGAATCACTTCGATGCGCGCATTGGCGAGGTCGATCAGGAATTCGCATAACCCGGGGAAGCGCAGCCAGTACCCGGAAGGCACGCGCGCCAGCGACAGGTGTATCGAATCATCCGGATCGCGCCAGTGATGAAGCCATTCCGTGGGCTCGCCACCGTTGATTGACGGCTCGGCCAGGGTGATGCGGACGGGGGCAACGGGCGATGCACCCGGGCATGGGGCAAGCGCCGCGAAGGCGAGTCGGGTTTCCAGCCACTGGTCCCCAAAACGATAGAAGCTCATGGGCCCATGTAACCTCTGCACCGCAGCACCTGGGCATCGGGACCGCGGCGCGCCATCGCATGCAGCATGGCGTCGAGTTCGCTGGCAGCCACCACGCCGTGGAGGCGGATCACACCCGCAATGCCGCTCATCTACGCAACCCAACCGCTGAAGACCCTGCCACTATGATAGCCGCACCGCCGATTGCGACTGGTCGAATGCCACGCGACACGCTTTCCAACCTGCTGGCCGGGCATGTCGTTGACCTGTCGGATCTCGCGGACGCGCAAGCCGATGCCTTGCTGGAGGCGGCGCGGGCCGAGGGTGTGGTTGCGCTGGCGCAACAAGCATTGGCCGGAAGGGAGGCAGTCCCGCGCCGCGTGCTCGAAGTTTTTTCCACTGCCGCGCGCGCAGCAGCGGCGACCGGATTGGCCCGCCAGGCCGAATGTCGTCGTGTCTGTCGCATGCTCACTGCAGCGGACCTGCAGCCATTGGTGCTGAAGGGTCTTGCCCTGGGTGCCTGGCTGTATCCCCAGCAATACCTTCGCGAAAGCTCCGATATCGACCTGTTGTTCGCCTCGCGCGCCGATGCCGAGCGCGCCGCTGCATTGCTCGAGCCGCGGGGTTATGTCGTGCCCTTTCGCCCTGGCGGACTGGCCCAGGAATTCCTGTGCCGGGGAAGCATGGGTTCGGTCGCGATCGACCTCGACATGCATTGGCAGATCTCGGCGATGCCGTTGTTCCGGAGCGCGTTCTCATTTCCCGAGTTGCAAGCAGCGTCCGTCCCGTTGGCTTCACTCGGCCCGGATGCGTACGGGTTGGAGCCGGTGCATGCCTGCCTCCACGCCTGCATCCATCGGGCCTCGAACATTTCAGCCGGCATCGGTGACCGCCTCAAATGGCTGTACGACCTCCATCTGCTTGCATTGCGCTTCAGCGCCGAAGACTGGGAGACCCTTTTGCGCCTGTGCCGTGAGCGCGGCTTGTGTGGGGTCTGTGCCGAAGCGCTGGAGGCGGCGGCAGCGACTTTCGGCACGTCGCTGCGGAACGAAATCCGCCACGCGCTGGCGACAGGCCGGACTGCCGAGGCGCTGGACGCCAGCCGTCTGGGCGACTGGGGCTACGTGCAACGCCAGAACCTCAGGGCGCTGCCGCTGGGTTTGCGCGTACGCTGGCTTTGGCAACGATTGTTTCCGGCCACAGGCTATCTGCGCGAGTTGTATGGACCGGAACAAGGCCGGGTGACGCTGCTCATGGAACGCGGCAAGCGTATGTGGCGGCGACTGACTTCGTAACGGCGTGGGGCTAGTGCGTTGGGAAGGGGCGGTGGGTGATGTCCGCCGGCGCGAGCGCCCTGCCTTCCAGTTCGACCCATGCGTGCGCGTCCACTACCGCGTCCTGTTTGCGAACACCGATCTTCAGTTCCGGCGCCAGACCGCGTCGACGCAGCAACCAGTAGACCAGCAACGACTGGCGCAGACAGGTGGCGGCGATGGGTCCGCGACGCCCGGCGATGGCCGCCAATCGGGCGAGACTTTCCGCTGCATCCAAATCGCCGTGCGTCGCCGTGCGTGCATCCGCGCCCGCGGACCTGCGCTCCAGCCAGCGACGTGTCTTCACATAACCGAACAGACGCAAGGCAGCGTCCATCGCCGGCAGGCCGAACAGCATCATCAGGATCATGCGTGCCCGGTCGCCCCACGACAGGGCACGCCAACCTTGCAGTCTTCCCGCCATCTCAGGCGAGCTTGACCAGCCCGGCCTTCGCAAACCGCGCCACCAGCTTCAGCAGGTCATCGGCGATGCGTGCCGGTTCCGCCTCGTATTCGGCGCAAAGGGTGTCGCAGACGCCTTGCAGGCGGTCGTCTTCGCCCAGCAGCGTCCAGATCCGGGTGCCCACCGGGTCGAGCCCGAAATAACGTTCGCTGGCCAGGTCGAGCAGCACCGCTTCCCCGCCGACTTCCTGGAACAGGGCCTCGTCGGAGCGGATGGCGCGCTGTGCTAGCGTTATCGGGACAGTGGTGGAAGACATGGGATTGCGACGTCCGTAATGCGTGAGGATCGAGAACAAAGGGTAGCGGCCGGGGACCCATCGCGCAAAGCGGACGCAGTGCAGGAGCCGATACCGGTGGCTGGCAGCCGCTGGCATGACTACCGGTTCCTGTTCGACATCGTCCGGCCCTATCGCAGCGAACTGGCCTTCGCCGTGATGCTGATGCTGCTCCAGAGCGTCTTGCTGCTGGCGATGCCGTGGCTGGCCGGACGTTTTTCCGCCGTCGTGCTGGAGGGCGGGGCGGTGGGCGGATTGCTGCTGCTCTGGTTCGGCCTGGTCGTGGTCCAGGCGGCGCTCGGCTATGTCGTCGGCGTGCGCATCCAGGGAACCGCGATGCACCTGGTGGCCGATGCCTCGGCGCGGGTGTTCGACCACCTGCAGGCCTTGCCGTTGCGCTGGCACCAGGATCGGCGCCGTGGCGAAGTGCTGTCGCTGCTGATCGAGGACACGCACCGGCTTGGCAGCTTCGTGACCTCGACACTGACGCCGCTGTTGCCGCTGTTGCTCACTTGCGCCGGCGCCTGCGTGATGATGTTGCGGATCGAACCGCGCATCGGCCTGGCGATGGCCGCGCTGGTGCCGGCGATCTTCATCGTGCTGCGCTGGGCAGGGCGTCGGCTGCGGCCGCTGGCCACCGAGGCGATGGAGGCGTATGCCGCGAAGTCGGCGATCGCCGAACAGAACCTCAGCATGATCCCGGTGGTGAAGGCCTATCTGGGCGAGTCCGGAGAATCCGCGCGCTTCGCCGCGCAGAACCATCGATTGCGCGACCTGGAGATACGCCAGGTCCGCCTGCAGGATGCGATCGGACCGCTGGTGCGCGTAGGCGCCGCGGCCTGCGTGATGGTCCTGCTGTGGCTCAGCAGCCGCGGGGTCGCCTCCGGTGCGATGACGCCGGCGGAACTGGTCAGCCTGTTGCTGTACGGCCTGTTGCTGACCCAGCCGGTGAGCCAGCTCGCCAGCGTCTATGGCCAGGTGCAGACCGCGCGCGGCATGGCCAGGCGCCTGATCGAGGCGTTCGCCGTGGCCCCGGAGCCCGACGATGGCGCCCTGCTGCTGCAGCAGGTGCGTGGCGAGGTGGTCTTCGATCAGGTCAGCTTCGCCTACCCCGGCCGCGGCCCCGTGCTGGACCGCCTGGACTTGCGGGTGCGGGCCGGCGAGACCATCGCGATCACCGGCGCCAACGGCGCGGGCAAGAGCAGCCTGGTCCATCTGCTGATGCGCTTCACCGATCCGGATTCGGGCGCGATCTTCCTGGACGGCGCCGACATCCGCGACGCCACCTTGAAGAGCCTGCGCACGCAGATCGCGCTGGTCTCGCAGAACGTGCTGCTGTTCAACGCCAGCATCGCGGAGAACATCGCTTACGGCCTTGCCGATGCGACCCGGGAACAGGTCGAGGCCGCGGCCCGGTTCGCGCAAGCGCACGATTTCATCGA
>JAKFDG010000282.1:0-2700 GCA_036677285.1 Pseudoxanthomonas sp. | reverse complement strand
GGCCGATGCCAAGGACGTGGCCACGTTGCAGATCCTTTCGGAACGCTGGGGCGACCTGCCGATCAGCATCGATGCCCAGGGACGTGCCCAGGAGTTCAGCCTGCGCTACGCCACCGTTTTCGTATTCCTCCGGGCCGACGGCAGCACGCTGGTGCCGCAACAGGTGGTCGAATTGTCTCGCGACTATGTTTCGCCGCCGCAGAACGTGACCGGCACCACCACCGAACGTGAAGTCATCGCCGATGAATTGCGCCGGGAAATGGCGGCCTCGATCCTGCGTCGCGTGGGTGGCGTCATCCAGGGCGGCGCGAAGCAGGACCAGAGCGTCGCTCCGTAAATGGGCGCGCGGTAATGGAGCTGACCCCGGAAAGACTGGCCGCGCTGCCCACGGACGGGGCGTTGCATCCGGTTTATCTGATTGCGGGCCCCGAGACGTTGCGCGTTCTGGAAGCTGCGGATGCGGTGCGCAAGCAGGCGCGAGCGCAGGGCATCGGCGAGCGTGAAGTCTTCGACGCCGATGCCAGGGGCTTCGAGTGGGACACGCTGGAAGCCGCCTTCAACGCGCCCAGCCTGTTCAGTCCGCGGCGCCTGGTCGAGGTGCGCATTCCCAGCGGCAAGCCCGGCAAGGAAGGGGCGGAAGCGATTTCGAATTTCTGCGCCAATCCGCCCACGGACGTGATCCTGCTGGTCACCGGCGGAGATTGGAGCAAGGCGCACCACGGCAAATGGACCGACGCGGTCTCCAGGACGGGCGTGGTTAGCATTGCCTGGCCGATCAAGCCGCATGAATTGACCGGCTGGATCGAGATCCGCCTGCGCACGAAGGGATTGAGCGCGGATCGGGACGCCGTGCAGATCCTGGTCGAACGCGTGGAAGGCAACCTGCTGGCGGCGGCGCAGGAGATCGACAAGCTTGCTCTGTTGGCGGACGGCGAGACCCTCGATGCCGGAAGAATGGAATCGCTGGTGGCCGACGCCGCACGCTACGACGTATTCCGCCTGACCGATGCGATGCTGGGCGGGCAGGGTGCGCTGGTTTCGCGCATGTTGTCCGGACTGCGCGCCGAGGGCGAGGCGGTGGCCGGATTGATGCCGATGGTGGTCAGGGAGCTGCTGCGCACGGCAGCGCTGGCGCGAGTGCAGGCGCGCGGCGGCAATCTCGGTGTGGAAATGAAGGCGCAGGGCATCTGGGAAACGAAGCAGGCGCCGTTCAAACGCGCCCTGCAACGCCATGCCAACCCTGCGCGCTGGGACCGCTTCGTCGCAGAGGCTTCGCGCATCGACCGCATCGCCAAGGGCCGTGCCCATGGCGATGCATGGGTGGCGCTGGAGCGGTTGCTGCTGGCCATTGCCGAAGCACGCGCGGTGCGTTTGCTGGTTGCCTGAGGCGTGATGTCGGCATGGCAATGGCACTGAAATTGTTCTACGGCGGCACCTTCGATCCGGTCCACAACGGACATCTCGCGATCGCGCGCGCGGCACGCGACGAACTCGGCACCATCGTGCGGCTGATGCCGGCCGCCGATCCGCCGCACAGGGCGCCACCCGGTGCCGATGCCAGCCAGCGGGCGCGGATGCTTGGGCTGGCCGTCGCCGGGGAAGCCGGGCTGTTGGTGGATCGACGCGAACTCGATCGCGAGGGACGTTCATACACCATTGAGACCTTGCGCGAATTGCGTGCCGAACTCGGCCCCGACCAGCCACTGGCCTTGCTGGTCGGTGCGGACAGTTTCGTAGGGCTGCCGACTTGGCGCGAATGGCGAAGCCTGCTCGAGCTCACCCATTTCGTGGTGGCACCGCGCCCGGGCATTCCGCTGGATGGTGATCTGCCGCAGGAACTGGCGATGATGGTCGCCGGCCGTTGGTCGGATTCCCCGCTGGTCCTTGGAAACAGCCCGGCCGGACGGGTATTCCGGCTCAACCAGCCGCTGCAGCCGGAATCGGCCAGCGAGGTACGCCGCAGGATTGCCTTGAAGGAAGACTGGCAGGGGCTGGTGCCCCCCGCCGTGGCCGCGTTCATCATCGCCAAAGGCCTTTACTCGCAGCCGCCCTGCGAGCACAGTCCGCTATAATTCGCCGTATCCTCAGGAGCCTGCAAACCCTTGTCCAGCCAAGCGCAAGTCATCAAGACCCGTCTGCCCAACCCGCCGCCTTCCGTCCCCGTCCTGCTTGCCAACGTGCACGCAGCGCTCGCCGAACTCAAAGCCAAGGACATCGTCGAAATCGACGTGCGCGGCAAGTCCAGCGTCGCCGATTTCCTGGTGATCGCCTCGGGTACCTCCACGCGCCACGTCAAGTCGAGTGCGGATGAAGTAGTCAGGTTCGCCAAGAAGCTGGATGTGATGCCGTTGGGCGTGGAAGGCGAGCGCGAGGCCGAATGGGTGCTGGTGGACCTGGGCGACGTCATCGTCCACGTCATGCTGCCGCGCGTGCGCGAGTTCTACGCGCTGGAGCGCCTGTGGACCGTCGGCGACCAGCCGCCCGAAGACGAATCCGAAACGGCGGATGAGAGCCGGATTTGATTCCTTCGCGTCCGTGAGGACATGAAGGCCCGGCTCATCGCCACCGGCGAACGCGCCCCGGCCTGGGTGGCGCAGGGATTCGCCGAGTACCAGAAACGCCTGTCGCACTGGTTGCCGCTGGAACTGGTGGAGATCGAACCCGGCTTGCGCGGCAAAGGCCGCGACCCGCAGCGCGCGA
>JAKFDG010000281.1:0-1817 GCA_036677285.1 Pseudoxanthomonas sp. | reverse complement strand
AAACCGTCGATCCGCGAGGTCCGGTCGATCACGCCGGCGGACCTGGAAACAACCTACGGCCTGACCGAGGGCGACCTCAACCACGGCCAGCTGATCCTGGACCAGATGTTCTTCATGCGGCCGATGCCGGGCTGGTCCAACCACCGCACTCCGATCGACGGCCTGCACCTGTGCGGCAGCGGCGTGCATGGCGGCGGCGGGATCAGCGGCGCCAGCGGGCGCAATGCGGCGCAGCTGGCGTTGAAGGACAAACGCTCCTGACTCAGGCGCCGGCGCCGGACGACAGGTCGGCGTGCAGCAGGCGATGGAACAGGTGTTCGCCGGCTTCGCGGCGGACCGACAGGCGTCCGGTCGAATACGCACGCGAGTTCAAGCCGCGCTGCACCGATTTGCAGATCGCCATGTCCTCGTCCTGGATGATGTTGCCGACGTCGATGCTGGCCTGGTTGCGTTCGCGCGCCGCTTCCGAGACATCGGCGAACCAGAAGTCGAAGATCACCTCGGTGCGGTCCAGTCCCAGCGGCAGCACCAGGTTGGTGTCCATCACTCCTTCGTACCAGTTGATCATGAAGTTGGGATGCAGCCAGTAGTACAGCGCGCGGTCGCCGCCACGCACCGACGAGAACTGCGCATGGTCGCCATCCTTGACGATGGGGCTGGACTGCAGGCAGTGGTGCCTGCCGTTCTCGATGGTGTAGTTCTTGAAATCGAGGACGCTGTTGAGCCCCTTGTGCAGGTGCGGGACGTGGTAGCCGCCGTCGAGGTAGTTATCGACGAACACCTTCCAGTTGCAGTCGAAGAAATAGTGGCGGCGCTCGAACCAGTGCAGCCTGTCCAGCTGCAGCGCCCTGATCTCGTCGATCAGCGGCTGGCCGAGGAATTCCTCCAGGCCCGGGCCTTCCGCATCCAGGCGCACGAACACCCAGTTCTCCCATACCGCGGTGGCCACCGGCGCCAGCCCATGCGCGCTGCGGTCGAAATGGCATTCGCTGTTGAAACTCGGCGTGCCCTTGAGCGCGCCTTCCAGGGTGTAGGTCCAGCCGTGGTAAGGGCAGCGCAAGTTCTTCGCGCAGCCGGACGGTTCGGTCATCACCGCGGCGGCATGGTGGCGGCAGACATTGAAGAAGCCGCGCAGCACGCCGTCGTCGCCGCGCACCACCAGGATCGGCTCGCCGGCGATCTCGCAGGTGACATAGTCGCCCGGATTGCGCAGCTGGTCGACGCGCCCGGCCAGCTGCCAGGTGCGTGAGAACGTGGTGCGCCGTTCCAACGCGGCGATGCGTTCGTCGATGTACCAAGACGAGGGGATGGTGCTGGCTTCGGCCAGCGGCAGTTGCGGGTCGTACTGTTCGATCAACTCGGTGGGCGTAGCCTTCATCCGGATCCCCGAAGTGGACAGGCCGGATCCATGCCCGGCCATTGACCGGGACACTTTATCGAATATTCCGCGTCCGGATCATTCCACCGTCACCGACTTGGCCAGGTTGCGTGGCTTGTCCACGTCGGTGCCGCGCGCCAGGGCGGTGTGGTACGCCAGCAGCTGCACCGGGATGGTGTGCACGATCGGGCTGAGCACGCCGGCGTGGCGCGGGGTGCGGATCACGTGCACGCCTTCGGATTCGCTGAAGTGGCTGTCCTGGTCGGCGAACACGAACAGCTCGCCGCCGCGCGCGCGCACTTCCTGCATGTTGGATTTCACCTTCTCCAGCAGCTTGTCGTTGGGCGCGATCACCACCACCGGCATCTCCGCGTCCACCAGCGCCAGCGGGCCGTGCTTGAGTTCGCCGGCGGGATAGGCCTCGGCGTGGATGTAGGTG
>JAKFDG010000280.1:0-10140 GCA_036677285.1 Pseudoxanthomonas sp. | reverse complement strand
CGGCATCGGTGTAGGTGACGTGGACTTCCTTCTTTTTCACTTCGGTCTTGCTGACCTTGGCGCCCAGACGGATATCCAGGCCCTGCTTCTTGAATTCCTTCGCGGCCGTCTTCGCCACTTCGGCATCGGCGGCGGGCAGGAAATCGGGAAGGGCTTCGAGGATGGTGACTTCGGCACCCAGGCGCTTCCACACGCTGCCGAGCTCCAGTCCGATGACGCCGGCGCCGATCACCGCCAGGCGCTTGGGCACGCTGGTGAAATCGAGCGCGCCGACATTGTCGACGATGTATTCGTTGTCGAACTTGGCGAACGGCAGCTCGATGGAATCCGAGCCCGCGGCGATCACCACGTTGGTTCCCTTCAACTCGATTTCAGTGCCGTCGTGCTGCTTCACCTTGACGATGTTGCCGGGCTGCAACTGGCCGAACCCGTAGTACGGCGTGATCTTGTTGGCCTTGAACAACAGGGCGATGCCGCCGGTGAACTGCTTCACGATCTTGTCCTTGCGGCCGATCATGGTGCCGACGTCGATCTTCGCGTCCTTGGTAGTGATGCCGTGATCGCCGAACAGGTGTTGCAGATTCCAGAACTGGCGCGAGCTGTCCAGCAGCGCCTTGGACGGGATACAGCCGACCCGCAAGCAGGTACCGCCCAGGGCCGGCTTTCCGTCCTTGCCCAATGCGGCGTCGATGCAGGCGGTCTTGAGGCCCAGCTGCGCGGCGCGGATCGCTGCGTGGTAGCCGGCTGGACCGGAGCCAATGACGACGACGTCGAAGTTTTCTGCCATTTCGATTTCCTTTGCCTTGTCCTTCCACCATTGGGAGAAGGTGGCGCGCAGCGCCGGATGGGGTTCGGTTGAAGGCGAGGGCGGACGCTCTCGCGTCACGTCTTCGCTTGGCCTCACCTCCTGGAAGTGGGGCCGAGCGGATTACATTCCAAGCAGCATGCGGTGCGGGTTCTCGAGCTGGTTCTTGATGTCGACCAGGAACAGAACCGCGTCCTTGCCGTCGATGATGCGATGGTCGTAGCTCAGCGCGATGTACATCATGGGCGCTGCGACCACGACGCCGTTCTCGACGATCGCCCGTTCCTTGGTGGCATGCATGCCCAGGATGGCGCTCTGCGGCGGATTGACGATGGGCGTGGACATCAGCGAACCGAAGGTGCCGCCGTTGGTGATGGTGAAGGTGCCGCCCTGCAGGTCTTCCAGTGCGAGCTTGCCGTCGCGCGCCTTCTTGGCGTATGCGGCGATGCCGGATTCGATGTCGGCGAAGGACATGCGCTCGACGTTGCGAAGGACTGGCGTGACCAGGCCTTTATCGGTGGACACGGCGATGGAGATGTCGGCATAGCCGTGGTAGATGACGTCGGTGCCATCGACCGAGGCGTTGACCGCCGGATGGCGCTGCAAGGCGTTGGCCGCGGCCTTGGCGAAGAAACTCATGAAGCCGAGTTTGATGCCGTTGGCCTTCTCGAACGACTCGCCCAGTTCCTTGCGCATCGCCATGACCTTGCTCAGGTTGACTTCGTTGAACGAAGTAAGCATGGCGATGGAATTCTTGGACAGCATCAGGCGCTCGGCGATGCGCTGGCGGATGCGGGTCATCGGTACGCGCTCTTCCGCGCGCGCGCCACCGGCCTTGCCGACGCCGCCACTCTTGGCGTAGTTGACCAGATCTTCCTTGGTCACCGCGCCCTTGCGGCCGGTGCCTTCGACATCGGCGGGATCGATGCCTTCCTTCGCTGCGGTGAAGCGTGCACCGGGCGGCAGGCCGTCGGTGGAGGCGACCGGAGCCGGCTTGGTGGAGGAGGGCGCGGCGGCTTCGGCCTTGCTGGCTTCGGCTTTGGGCTGCACTTCCTGCGCGCCGGCAGCCGGTGAGGCCTCGGCTTTCTTATCCGCTGCCGGTGCTGCGGCAACCGCGCCTTCCTCGATGATCGCCAGCAGCTGCTGGCTGGTCACGGTGGCGCCTTCGGCGAACTTGATTTCCTTCAGCACCCCATCGACCGGCGAGGGCACTTCCAGCACGATCTTGTCGGTTTCCAGGTCCACCAGGTTCTCATCACGCTTGACCGCGTCACCGGCCTTCTTGTGCCAACTGGCGATGGTGGCATCGGAAACGGATTCGGGAAGAGCCGGGACTTTGACTTCGGTGGCCATGTTGGAAAGGCTTCCTGGTTGGATATGTTGTTGGAGAATGTCTTTTCGCGGATTATTCGGCGACGACGTCGTTGCGGAAGCCGTTGACCAGTGCATCGGCGACCAGCTTGAGCTGCTCTTCGACGTGGTGCGAGAAATGCCCGGCAGCAGGCGATGGCGAGCGCGGACGCCCGACGTAATGCAGGCCCTGACCCTTGGCCAGACAGGCGTTCAAATGGTGGCGGATCTGGTACCAGGCACCCTGGTTCTGCGGTTCTTCCTGGCACCAGACTACGTCCTTGGCCTTGCCGTAACGTTCCAGCTCGGCGGCCAGTTGTCCGCGCGGGAACGGATACAGCTGCTCGATGCGGAGCACGGCTACGTCGTCCTGGCCTCGCTTGTTCTGGTCTTCCAGCAGGTCGTAATAGACCTTGCCCGAACACAGCACCACGCGCTTGACCTTCTTCGGGTCGGCCGCCTTGTCCGGGATCAGGTGCTGGAACTCGCCGTTGGCCAGTTCGTCCAGGGTGGATACGGCCAGTTTGTGGCGCAGCAGCGACTTGGGGGTCATCACCACCAGCGGCTTGCGTGTGGTCATGCGCAGCTGGCGGCGCAGCATGTGGAAGCACTGGGCGGGCGTGGTCGGCACGCAGACCAGCATGTTCTCCAGCGCGCACAGTTGCAGGAAGCGTTCCAGGCGGGCCGAACTGTGTTCCGGCCCCTGGCCTTCGTAGCCATGCGGCAGCAGCAGGGTCAGGCCGCTGATGCGCCCCCACTTGGCTTCGCCGGCGGCAATGAACTGGTCGATGACCACCTGCGCGCCGTTGGCGAAGTCGCCGAACTGTGCTTCCCAGATGTCAAGCGTGTTGGGGTCGGTAGTGGAATAGCCGTACTCGAACGCCATCACCGCTTCCTCGCTGAGCAGCGAGTCGATGATGGTGGCGTCTTCCGGATCGTCGACCAACTGGCGCAGCGGCAGGTAATAGCTGTCGGTCTTCTGGTCGTGCAGGATGGCGTGGCGATGGAAGAAGGTGCCGCGCCCCGCGTCCTGTCCCACCAGGCGCAGCTTGTGGCCTTCGGCCAGCAAGGTGGCGTAGGCCAGGTTCTCGGCGAAGCCCCAGTCGCCCGGCAATTCGCCCTTGCTCATCTTCATGCGGTCTTCGTAGATCTTGGCCACGCGCGGATGCAGGGTGACGCCCGCGGGGATGGTGTTGATGATCTTGGCGAGCGAGTCCAGCGACTTGCGCTTGACCTTGGTGTCGACCGGGTCGGTGACCTTGCCGGACAGATACTTCGACCAGTCGATCGCCAGTTCGTCGGGCTTCGGCTTGGCCAGCTCGGTGGTGACTTCGCCCGAATCGAGCTTGTTGCGATAGCTGTCCACCATCGCCTGCGCCTCGTCGGGCTTGATCACGCCCTTGGCTTCCAGCTGCGCGGCATACAGTTCGCGGGTGGTCTTGTGCGCGCGGATCACCTGGTACATCAGCGGCTGGGTCGCCGCGGGCTCGTCGGCCTCGTTGTGGCCCCAGCGGCGGTAGCAGACCAGGTCTATGACCACGTCCTTCTTGAACTGCTGGCGGAATTCGTAGGCCAGGTTGGCGCAGAACACCACCGCTTCCGGATCGTCGCCGTTCACGTGCAGCACCGGGGCGCCGATCATCTTGGCCACATCGGTGCAGTACAGGGTGGAGCGCGCATCGTCGCGTGCGCTGGTGGTGAAGCCGATCTGGTTGTTGATGACGATGTGGATGGTGCCGCCGACCGCGAACCCGCGCGCCTGCGACATCTGGAACAGCTCCATCACCACGCCCTGGCCGGCGAACGCGGCGTCGCCGTGGATGATCACCGGCAGCACCGCCTTGCGCTCGGTGTCGCCGCGGCGTTCCTGGCGCGAACGCACGCTGCCGGCCACCACCGGGTCGACGATTTCGAGGTGCGAGGGATTGAAGGCCAAGGCCAGGTGCACCGGTTCGCCAGGGGTGGCGATGTCGGCGCTGAAACCCATGTGGTATTTCACGTCGCCGGTGTGGGCGCGGCCGTCATCGTCGGCATGCTCGAACTTGCCTTCGAACTCGTCGAACAGCTTGCGCGGCGATTTCCCCAGGGTATTGACGAGCACGTTGAGGCGGCCACGGTGGGCCATGCCCAGCACGATGTCCTTGACCTTGTCGACGCCTGCACGGCGCACGGTGACGTCGAGCAGCGGGATCAGCGCGTCGCCGCCTTCCAGCGAAAAACGCTTCTGGCCGACGTACTTGGTATGCAGGTAGCGCTCCAGGCCCTCGGCCGCGGTCACCCGCTCCAGGGTGCGGCGCTGGGCTTCCGCATCAAGGCCGAAGTTGCCGCTTGCAGCTTCCAGGCGCTGGTACAGCCACCGACGCTGCTCGATGTCAGTGATGTACATGAACTCGGCGCCGATCGAGCCTGTATAGGTCGCCTTGAGCCGGGCCAGCAGGACGCGCAGCGTCATTCGCGGTTGGCCGGCGACGCCCCCGGTGCTGAATTCGGCATCCAGATCGTGGTCGGAGAGATTGTGGAATCCCAGCTCCAGGTCCGGTGAATGCTGCCGTGGAGTGAGCCCCAGCGGGTCCAGGTTGGCACCGAGGTGGCCGCGTGAGCGATACGAAGTGATTAGGCGGCCGATGTTGCGTTCGCGTTCGTCGCCCACGCTGGCCGGTGCGCTGGCGTAGCCGTTATTGGCGGCGTGGCGGGCCGCTTCGGCGATCTGCGCGATCACCGCCGAATGCGGCACATCGCCGGCTTCACGGCCCTTGAAGCCGTCGAAGTAACTCTTCCATTTGGGGTCTACGCTGTCGGGCGAGACCAGGTACTGCTCGTACAGGTCTTCGATGAAGGAGGCGTTGCCGCCGCCGAGTTGCGAAGATTGCGCAAACTGCTTCAGGAGGTTATCCACGATGGCGTTGGGCTGGCTGTCGTTGGGGCCGTTGTCTGGCTCGGGGCAGGGTCCGGCAGGATGACTGGAGCGGCATCCGCGCGGGCTAGGTGAATACGCGAAAAATTATACCCCCATGGTGGTGGTGGCGCGCGGAGGTATTGGACCAAAGACGTGGGCCGCGGGCCCATTTCGTGCTCCCGTGAGCCGGCGAACGCGACCGCGCGTCTCAGATCCCCAAGGCCCGCAATTCGGAGCATGGGCGCGAACGCTCCCAGACGCGTCCGAATTCATCGCCCAATTGCCGCGCGCGGCCAGCGTTCTCCAGGCCGGCCTCGCCATCGAACCGATGCCCAAGGGGGCGGAAGTAATAACCGCCCACGTCGTTTGCAATATAGGCCGACGCGTAGGCGCGATCCACGGCCTCGCGTACTTCGCGGATGGCGAACACGCTGGGCAGGCGCTGGGCCAGGGTCAGCAGGGGCGCGAGTGCATGCTGGGGCGTGGCCGCATCCTGCAGCAATACCTGCACCTGGGCGTCACGGACATTGGTGGCCAGGTGGCGCAGGGCGTCCAGCACCGGCGGGGCATCGAGCAGGCCCGGGTCCAGTTCGCGGCTGTATATCCGGATCGTGCGCCGGGCCTGCAGGGACAACGCGGTCACGATCGCGATCGCGCCCCCGACGTGCTCGATGGCCGTGGCCCCCTTCAACCTGCGTCGCATGGACTGGTGTTCGATCCCCGCTTCCCAGAAGCGCTCACCCTGGGGAATGAAACCATGGCGCGTATAGAAGCCTTCCGCGGACACCTGCGAATTAAGCGTGATCTCTGGCCAGCCCAGCGCATGGGCCTCCGCCATCAATGCCGAGAGCAGGGCATCGCCGACCCCGCGCCCGCGCCATTCCCGCAACACCGCCATGCGGCCGATCTTGCGCTCCGGCGTGAGCCGGCCGGTACCGATGGGTTGGCCGTCCTCGTCGCGGGCGATCACATGCCGGCACAGTGGGTCCAGCGCGTCCAATTCCTCTTCCAATGGAACCTGCTGCTCGTGCACGAATACCGTCTCGCGCACCATGCGCAGCTCGGCGAGACCGGTTTCGTAATCGATGGCTTCGACGCGGAAGGTCGGTGCGTTCATGAATTCTCCTCGTCCACCAGGAGTTGGTAATGCCCATGGGCGTGCAGCGCCATGGCCGTGTCGCGGCCATGGTCCGACAGGCTTGCGTAGGCAGCTCCGTCCAGCGCGTCGGTCGCGGCCAGGCGCTGCGCATCCTTCACCGGCAACGCGAACTCAAGTCCGCTGCAGTACAAGGTGGCGGCGCGTTTGTTCTTGCGCCAGGCCAGGCGCGAGAACGGATGGCGTTGCAGCACGGCGCCGTGTTCCAGGTCCCATTCGATTTCGATGCGCGAGCGCGGGTCGTCGCCCGGCACAACATCGCCGCCCGCGCGATAAGTGGTGATGAAACGGCCGAACCAGTCGCCGAGCTTGTCCGGGTCGTTGATCCGCAACGTGTTCAGCGCTTCGATCGCGCGGGCCATGGCCGCGGCGTCGATCTCGTTGGGATCTTGCGGCGGGGTCAGGTCCGGGTCGTGGTAACGCAGGGACTCGTCGGCATCGGCGATCAGATGGTCAAGATAGTCGCCGATCAGTTCAGCGGACGAGGGCGCGCGCATGCCGATCGAGAAGGTGAGGCAGGGGTCCATCGCCACGCCGTGATGGGGAACGCCCGGCGGCAGGTACAGCATATCGCCCGGCTCCAGCACCCATTCATGGGTAGGACTGAACTCGCGCAGCAGTTTCAGTTCCACGTCGTCGCGGAACGCAGTAGGCGTATTCGCCCCGGCATCGATCTGCCAGCGGCGTCGGCCCTTGGCTTGCAGGAGGAATACGTCGTACTGGTCAATATGTGCGCCCACTGAGCCGCCACTGGCGGCGAAGCTGACCATCACGTCGTCGATGCGCCAGCGTGGCAGGAAATCGAAATGTTCCAGCACCCCGCGTACGTCGGCATCCCATTTGTCCACGTCCTGCACCAGCAAGGTCCAGTCGTGGTCAGGCATGCCGGGAAATTCCTCCTCGGTGAACGGCCCGCTACGCAACGTCCAGGCGTCGCGCTCCCGGTCGTGCGTGACGATCCGGGAAAGCGCCATTTCCTCGCAGGCCAGCCCCGCGAGGTCTTCCGGTTCGATCGGCGATACGAAACCCGGGAAGGCATTGCGGATCAGCAGCGGCCGCTTCTGCCAGTAGTCGCGCAGGAATCCGGCCGCCGGCATGCCCAGCGGCGGCATGCGCGTAGCGTCCACTTGGATAGGGATGGATTTTCCGGGTGCTGGTTTCTTGCTCATGTCGCTATCTCGTCATATCCGCGGCCGAGGAACTGCAGCAGGCACCATCCATGTCCGAACGGATCGGCGATCTGCACGATACGCCCCCAATCGGCTTCACGGATATCGCCTTCCTGCACGGCGCCGGCCTGGAGCGCGCGGGCGAGGGCGGCTTCGAGATCGTCGACCACGATGTCGAGGTGCAGCGGAGTCCAGTGGCGCGCGTAATCGCGGATGGAATTTCCGGCGCCCTGTGTGCCAGCGGCCTTTTTCAACAGGTAGATCGGAACTGCGGCGCCCAGCATTTCCACGCCGCCTTCGCCGAAGCGACGGGCCGGTTCCAGACCAAAGGCTTCATGGCAGAAAGCCTCGGCCCTGGCGATGTCGGGAACATCGATGTTGATGAGTGCGTCCACCATTTCTTGCTCGTCGCTCCCGTCTTCGGGGGAATGACGGTGTTATATGTTCCGCGCCAGCTTGTCGGCCAGACCGATGTAGTTGCCTGGTGTCAGATCAAGCAACCGCTGCTTCGCATCCGCCGGCAATTCAAGCGATCCAATGAACTCCCGCATCGACTGTGAAGTGATGCCCTGTCCCCGTGTCAACGCCTTCAGTTGTTCATACGGATTGGGCAGGCCATGACGGCGCATCACCGTCTGCACGGCCTCGGCCAGGACCTCCCAGGCCGCGTCTAGGTCGGCGTCGAGCCGCTCCGGGGCCACGGTCAGCTTGCCCAGGCCCTTGCCCAGCGAATCCAGCGCGACCAGGGTGTGCCCGAACGCCGTGCCCAGAGCGCGCAGCACGGTGGAATCGGTCAGGTCGCGCTGCCAACGGCTGATCGGCAGCTTGGCGCTGAAATGCTCGAACAACGCATTGGCCAGGCCGAAGTTGCCTTCCGCGTTCTCGAAGTCGATCGGGTTGACCTTGTGCGGCATGGTGCTGGAGCCGACTTCGCCCTCCTTGAGCTTCTGCCGGAAATATCCCAGCGAGATGTAGCCCCAGATATCGCGGGAAAGATCGACCAGGATGGTATTGGCGCGCCGGGTCGCGTCGCCGATTTCCGCCACGTTGTCGTGCGGCTCGATCTGGGTGGTGTAGGGGTTGAAGACGATGCCCAGGCTTTCGACGAACCGCTGCGCGAATGCCGGCCAGTCGACTTCCGGATAGGCGATGACGTGGGCGTTGTAGTTGCCCACCGCGCCGTTGATCTTGCCGGTCAGCTCGACCGCGGCGATCTGCCGGCGCTGGCGTTCCAGGCGGGCGACGACGTTGGCGATTTCCTTGCCCAGCGTGGTCGGCGAGGCGGTCTGGCCGTGGGTGCGCGACAGCATCGGCTGCGCGGCATGGGCGTGCGCCAGCTTGCGCAGGGTCGCGGCCACGCCATCGAGCGCCGGCAGCAGTACCTGGCTGCGCGCCTGTTCCAGCATCAGCGCATAACTGAGGTTGTTGATGTCCTCGCTGGTGCAGGCGAAATGCACGAACTCCAGCGCCGGACCGAGTTCGGCGTCATCCTTCAACCGTTCCTTGATGAAGTATTCGACGGCCTTCACGTCGTGGTTGGTGGTGCGTTCGATTTCCTTCACCCGCGCCGCGTCGGCGGTCGAGAAACCGGAGGCCAGGGCGCGCAGGCGGATGCTGGCGGCATCGGAGAAGGGCGACAGCTCGGCGATGCCCGGTTCGGCGGCCAGGGCCAGCAGCCATTCCACTTCCACTTTCACCCGGGCCTTGAGCAGGCCGCATTCGGAGAAGATCGGACGCAGGGCGTCGACCTTTCCGGCATAGCGGCCATCGAGCGGTGACAGGGCGAGCAGGGCGGCTTCCGACATGGGGGTAGGTGCGGGCGATGAGGGCGCGCTAGTTTACGCCACGCGTCGGCCACGGGCCGTGGCGTATGCTGGAATCGCCAGCCAGCGCCTCGTCGCAAGCGGAAATCCCGCCTTGGAGTCCTTATGAGCCAGTCCTTCCGAACCGAACACGACAGCATGGGCGAGCTGCAGGTGCCCATCGCGGCCCTGTGGGGCGCGCAGACCCAGCGCGCCGTGGAGAACTTCCCGATTTCCGGGCGGCCGATGCCGCGCGGCTTCATCCGCGCGCTGGGTCTGGTCAAGGCCGCCGCCGCCGAGGTCAACGCCGGATTGGGACTGTTGCCCAAGGGCATCGCGAAAGCGGTGCAGGACGCGGCATTGCGCGTCGCCGATGGCGAGTTCGACGAACATTTCCCGATCGATATCTACCAGACCGGCTCGGGCACTTCGTCCAACATGAATGCCAACGAGGTCATCGCCACGCTGGCATCGCAGGCCGGCAAGTCCGGCTCCGCGAGCAAGCGTTCCGTGCATCCCAACGACCACGTCAACCTGGGGCAGAGTTCCAACGACGTGATCCCCACCGCGATCCGCGTCTCCGCGCAGCTGGCGGTGGTGGGGAACCTGCTGCCGGCGCTGAAGCACCTGCGCCGGACCATCGACCGGCGCGGCCGTTCACTGGCGAAAGTGGTCAAGACCGGGCGCACCCACCTGATGGATGCCATGCCGCTGACTTTCCAGCAGGAGTTCTCGGCATGGTCGGCGCAATTGCAGTCGGCCGAAGACCGCATCGTCGACAGCCTCAAGCGCCTGCGGCGCCTGCCGCTGGGTGGAACCGCGATCGGCACCGGCATCAACGCCGACCCGCGCTTCGGGGCGAAGGTCGCGCGTTCGCTGTCGCTGCTGGCGGGGACCCGGTTCGAATCGGCGGTCAACAAGTTCGAGGGCCTGGCGGCGCAGGATGATGCGGTGGAACTCTC
>JAKFDG010000279.1:0-1612 GCA_036677285.1 Pseudoxanthomonas sp. | reverse complement strand
TCGTTGGTGCCGCCGTAGATGCGCTGCACCCGCGAATCGGCCCACAGGCGCGCGATCGGATATTCCTTCATGTAGCCGTAGCCGCCGAACAGCTGCAGGCATTCGTCGATGAGTTTGCACTGGTTGTCGGTGACCCAGTACTTGATCAGCGCGGCGCGGTCGATGCCCAGCTCGCCCTTGAGGTGGGCGACCATGGCCGCGTCCACCAGCGCGCGCGACGCCAGCAGCAGGGCCTGGCATTCGGCCAGTTTGAAGCGGGTGTTCTGGAACGCGAAGATCGGCTTGCCGAAGGCCTTGCGCTCCTTGGTGTAGGCGAGCGTCACCTGCATGGCGTACTCCATCGCGGCGATGCCGCCGATGGCCACGATCAGGCGTTCCTGCGGCAGCTCCTGCATCATCTGGAAGAAGCCCTGCCCCTCCTGGCCGCCCAGCAGGTTGTCCGCCGGCACGACCACGTCGTCGAAGAACAGTTCGGAGGTGTCCTGCGATTCCATGCCGATCTTGTCGAGATTGCGGCCGCGGCGGAACCCATCGGCGGCCTCGGTCTCCACCACCAGCAGCGAGATGCCCTGCGCGCCCTGATCCTTGTCGGTCTTGCAGGCGACCAGGATCAGATTGCCCAGCTGGCCGTTGGTGATGAAGGTCTTGCTGCCGTTGATGCGGTAGCTGTCGCCTTCCCTGATGGCCAGGGTGCGCAGGCCCTGCAGGTCCGAGCCGGTGCCCGGCTCGGTCATGGCGATGGCGCCGATCAGTTCGCCGGTGGCGAGCCGGGGCAGCCAGCGCTGTTTCTGCGCCTCGCTGCCGAAGTGCAGGAGATAGGGCGCGACGATGCCCGAATGCACCGACCCGCCGAAACCGGAGATCCCGGCCTCGCCCTGGGCGAACAGCAGCGCGGCCTCATGGCCGAAGTCGCCGCCGCCGCCGCCGTACTGCTCGGGCATCGAGGCGCAGAGGAAACCGTTGGCGCCGGCCTCCTGCCAGGACTCGCAATCCATCATCCCGTTCTCGCGCCAAACCGCGTCCCGGGGAGCCCATTGTTCCCTGAAGAAACGGGTGGCGGACTCCTGCAGCATCCGGTGTTCGTCGCCCATCCAGGCAGGGGGGAAGTTCTGTATGGCCACGGGGAATCTCCTCGACGCCAGCCCCGCGGGGCCGACCAACTGTATTTCCAATACGACGTGGTAATACTTATTACCACGCCACCGGACGCCGTCGCATGGTGTGCATCACACGGCGGGAAGGCAAGCACCAAGGTCGCTTACGGGAACTATGGGATGCAATTGGTAATGTATATTTCCGTACCGGTAAGCCCGACGCTAGCGAGCCCAGCATGAGCATCCCGATCACCGCGCCGGATCCCGGCTCCGCCATCGTCGACCGCCGCGCCATCCTCGGCAGCATGCGCATCGACACCCTCAACCGCATCGAGAAGGCGGTGCTGGAGCTGTTCTCGACCCGCGACTTCCACGAGGTCGGCCTGCAGGAAGTGGCCAGGTCGGCCAACGTGTCGCTGCAGACCATCTACAAGTACTTCGGCAGCAAGGAGGTGCTGGTCTACGCGATGCTGGACGTGATGCTGGTGCGCCTGGCCGACCGCATGATCGACCACCTG
>JAKFDG010000278.1:0-3368 GCA_036677285.1 Pseudoxanthomonas sp. | reverse complement strand
CTGCCGGTATGCCCACCTTTCTGCGCGCGAAACAGGAAACGCGCCCGCTGCAAAGCCTGGTTGGAGCTCAGCCCTTGCGGCTTGTCCAGCAACAGGATGCCGTCGAGGCGGCGGAATTTGACCTTGGGCAGCGACATCGGGTGCAGCGGGTTCCCTCTAGGAGCGGGTCGTACCCGCGACGCTCTTCTTACCTGCAGGAAGCTCCGCCCCCGGCAGTCCGCGCATGCTTACTTGTCTTCGGATTTGTCTTCGTCTTCGTCCGCCGGCGGCGGCGGAAGATCGCGCAACAGGTTCTCGATGCGCTCGCCGCGGTCCACGGAATCGTCGTAGTGGAAATGCAGCTCAGGCACGTGGCGCAGCTTCATCGCCTTGCCCAGCTGGTAGCGGATTTGCGGCGCCAACTCCTTGAGCGCCTTCACCGCCTCGGCCGAGCGCTCCTGCATCAGCGCGGTGACGAACACCTTGGCATGGGCCAGGTCGCGGGTAACCTCCACGTCCGACACGCTGACCGAGGGCAAGCCGTGCTCGCGCACGAACTCGTGCACCAGCTTGCCCAGTTCGCGGCGGAGCTGGGCGGAAACGCGGTCGCTGCGGTGGAATGATTTGATCGGCATTGGAAGGACTTCCCGGTTGTGGGTTGGGGGTCGCCGGCTACTGGAGAGGCTCCAGGAACCGACGCCCTACAACCACGAACCCGTTACAGCGTGCGCTGCACTTCGATGCGCTCGAAGCACTCGATGTGGTCGCCCGGCTGCACGTCGTTGTACTGCTTCACGCCGATGCCGCACTCGGTGCCGTTGCGCACTTCGTCCACGTTTTCCTTGAAGCGGCGCAGCGATTCCAATTCGCCCTCGAACACCACGGTGCTCTCGCGCAGCACGCGGATCGGCTTGTTGCGCTTGACCGTGCCCTCGATGACCATGCAGCCCGCGACCGCGCCGAACTTGGAGCTGCGGAACACGTCGCGGACCTCGGCGATGCCGATGATCTCCTCGCGGATCTCCACGCCCAGCAAACCGGACGCGACCTGCTTCACCTGGTCGATCACGTCGTAGATGATCGAGAAGTAGCGCAGGTCCACGCCGTTGGATTCGACGATACGACGCGCGGCCGCATCGGCGCGCACGTTGAAGCCGATCATGGTGGCCTTGGAGGTCAACGCCGAATTGGCGTCGGACTCGGTGATGCCGCCCACGCCGGAGTGGATGATGTTGATGCGGATCATGTCGTTGGACAGCGCGATCAGCGACTGCTTCAGCGCTTCCACCGAACCCTGCACGTCGGCCTTGACCACCAGGTTCAATACCAGCTGGCCGTCGCCCTTGCCCAGCTGCGACATGATGTCTTCCATGCGGCTGCCGGCGGACTGCACCAGGCGCGACTCACGGCGTTTGATGTCGCGTTGCTGGGCCACGTCCTTGGCCAGGCGCTCATCCGCGACCACGACGAAGTCATCGCCCGCGTCCGGCACGCCGGACAGGCCGAGCACCTGCACCGGGATCGACGGGCCGGCTTCGGCCGGTTGGCCGCCGGTTTCGTCGAACAGAGCACGCACGCGTCCGTACTGGGTACCGCAGACCAGGTAATCGCCCTTCTTCAGCATGCCCTGCTGGACGAGCACGGTGGCCACGGGGCCGCGGCCCTTGTCCAGCGAGGATTCGATCACCACGCCACTGGCGCGGCCGGTGTAGGAAGCCCTGAGTTCCAGCACTTCGGCCTGCAGCAGGATGGAATCGAGCAGGTTGTCGACGCCGGCGCCGGTCTTGGCGGAGACTTCGACGAACTGGGTGTCGCCGCCGAATTCTTCCGCGACCACGTCGTGGGTCAGGAACTCGTTCTTGACCCGACCCGGATCGGCATCGCTCTTGTCCATCTTGTTGACCGCAACGATCAGCGGCACGTTGGACGCCTTCGCCAGCTTCACCGCTTCGATGGTCTGCGGCATGACGCCGTCATCGGCGGCCACCACCAGCACCACGATGTCGGTGAGCTTGGCGCCGCGCGCGCGCATCTGGGTGAAGGCGGCATGGCCGGGGGTGTCGAGGAAGCTGATCACGCCCTTGTCGGTTTCGACGTGGTACGCGCCGATGTGCTGGGTGATGCCGCCGGCTTCGCCGCTGGCGATCTTGGTGCGACGGATGTAGTCCAGCAACGAGGTCTTGCCGTGGTCGACGTGGCCCATGATGGTGACCACCGGCGGACGCGGCGACTGCTCGCCCTGGTCCGTTTCGCTGTGGGCGATCAGGTGGTCCTCGACGTCGCCGCTGTCGGCGCGCACCACGTTGTGGCCGAGCTCCTCGGTCACCAGCGCTGCGGTGTCGTGGTCGATGCTCTGGGTGATGGTGGCCATCACGCCCATCTTGAACAGCGCCTTGACCACGTCGCCGCCCTTCAGCGCTAGCTTCTGGGCCAGGTCGGCCACGGTGATGGTCTCGCCGATGGCGACGTCGCGCACGACCGGTGCGGTGGGGCGTTCGAAACCATGGGTGCCGGTGCCGCCGCGCGCCTGTTCCTGGCGACGGGGCTTGGGCTTGCCGCGCGAAGTAGTGCGACGCGCGCGATCGGCCGCGGACAGGTGCAACTGGCCGGCGAAACGCTGGGTGCTGTCGTCATCTTCCACGCCCGCGACCATCGCGTGCGAGCCGCGGGTCTTGTGCTTGCTGGCGGTGGTGCCGCGATCGTCCACGCGCGGTGGATCCTTGCGTACCAGGGGCTTGGGAACGTGGTGTCCGCCGACCTTGGCCGGACGCGGGGTTTCATCGTCATCGGTGGAAGCGACGCCGGAGGCCAGGGCCGCTGCTTCGGCCTCGGCGCGCGTGGCTTCGGCTTGCAGGCGGACAGCCTCTTCTTCCTGGCGCAGGCGTTCGCGCTCATCGGCGCGCTTCTTGTCGCCTTCGGCCAGGCGCTGCTGCTCTTCCAGGTTGCGCTGCTTGGATTCCTCCAGCTTGCGCAGCGCATCGGCGCGCTCGTCGCTGGGCGGTGCCTGCACTTCATCGTTCTTGATGTAGGTGCGCTTCTGGCGGACCTCCACGTTGACCGTGGTCTTGGTCCGGCCCGCGGCGACGGTCACTTCCTGCACCTTGCGGCGATTGAGCGTGATCTTCTTCGGCGCGTCGGCGTCCTCGGCAGGCTTGTCGGCCTTGCCATGGGTGCGGCGCAGGAAGCCGAGCAGTTTCATCTTCTCGGTGCTGGTCACGGGCTGGTCGGGGCCGCTGAAGCTCATGCCGGCCTCGGCCAGCTGCTCCAGCAGTTTCTCGACCGGCGTATTGACCAGTTCGGCAAGCTTGCGGATGGTGGTTTGCTGCGTCATTCGGATCCTGTGACCTTCGTATGCGTCCCCCGCCTATTGCGAAGGGAACGCGGATTCT
>JAKFDG010000277.1:0-1603 GCA_036677285.1 Pseudoxanthomonas sp. | reverse complement strand
TCCCCGCTGCGCGCGGTGCTCGACGCGAATCGCCTGCAGGGGCGTCGCCAAGAGGCCCAAGGCACCAGGTTTTGATCCTGGCATTCGTAGGTTCGAATCCTACCGCCCCTGCCAAAACACGAGTCGCGGGATTGCGCTTTCGGGCGCGAACCGGCGGTTGACACCACCGCAACGGTCAGAGCGCAGCGGACAAGACAATGCAAGACGATCGGAACCTGCTTGTCTTCACCGGCACCGCCAACCGGCCTCTGGCCGAAGCGGTCTGCAAGGAACTCGGCATCCGCCTTGGCAAGGCGCTGGTGAGTCGCTTCTCGGACGGCGAGGTGCAGGTCGAGATCGAGGAGAACGTGCGCCGGCAGGAAGTGTTCGTGATCCAGCCGACGTGCGCGCCGAGCGCCGAGAACCTGGTCGAACTGCTGGTGCTGATCGACGCGCTCAAGCGCGCATCGGTGTCCAGCGTGACCGCGGTGGTGCCGTATTTCGGCTACGCCCGCCAGGATCGGCGTCCGCGGTCGGCACGCGTGCCGATCACGGCGAAGGTCGCGGCGAAGATGTTCAGTTCGGTCGGTACCGACCGCGTGTTGACGGTCGACCTGCATGCCGACCAGATCCAGGGCTTTTTCGACCTGCCGGTCGACAACGTCTACGCCTCGCCGCTGCTGCTCGCCGACATCTGGCGCGCGCATGGCACGGACAACCTGATCGTGGTGTCGCCGGACGTCGGCGGCGTGGTGCGCGCACGCGCGATCGCCAAGCGCCTCGACGACGCGGAGCTGGCGATCATCGACAAGCGCCGCCCGCGCGCCAACGTCGCCACGGTGATGAACATCATCGGTGACGTCGAAGGCAAGATCTGCGTGCTGGTCGACGACATCGTCGACACCGCAGGCACCTTGTGTGCCGCTGCCGCAGCGCTGAAGGCGCGCGGCGCGACCAAGGTGGTGGCGTACTGCACGCATCCGGTGCTCTCGGGCGCCGCGATCGACAACTTGACCAAGTCGCAACTCGACGAGCTGGTGGTGACCGACACCATCCCGCTGTCGGAAGCGGCGAGGGCCTGCGGCCGTATCCGCCAGCTCAGCGTTGCCGAGCTGCTGGCGGAAACCATCCGCCGCATCGCCTTCGGAGAATCCGTCAGTTCGCTGTATGTCGATTGATTGACAGCAGGGGCTGGCACCGGGCTTCGGCCCAACCCTCTCACCTGGTCGCGGGTGAGTGGTATCGCCGCCGCGAGGCGGTTCATTGCAAGCAGAGTGAGTAAACGAAATGTCCGAACACAACATCACGGCCAGCAGCCGCAACGACGAAGGTAAGGGTGCGAGCCGCCGCCTGCGTCGTACCGCGCAGATCCCGGCCATCGTCTACGGCGGCGACGTCGCCCCCAAGAGCGTCCAGCTCGACCACGAGAAGATCTGGATCGCCAGCCAGAACGAGTGGTTCTACTCGTCGATCCTGTCGCTCGACCTCGACGGCAAGGTCGAGAAGGTGCTGCTGCGTGACATGCAGCGCCATCCGTACAAGCAGCAGATCATGCACCTGGACTTCCAGCGCGTGAACGAGAACCAGGCGATCCGCGTCGCCGTGCAGCTGCACTTCCTCAACG
>JAKFDG010000276.1:0-2274 GCA_036677285.1 Pseudoxanthomonas sp. | reverse complement strand
TCCTTCTTGGTCATCGAACCGATGATCGCGACCATGCGCGGCACTTCCTTGCCGGTGACCTGCTGCTTGACGTGTTCCGGCATCTGGCCCATGCCCGGCAGCTTGTCCATCAGGCCACTGATGCCGCCCATGTTCTGCATCTGCTCGAGCTGGTCGCGCATGTCGTTGAGGTCGAACTTCTTGCCCTTGGCGACCTTGGCCGCGAGCTTGGCGGCCTTTTCCTGATCGACGTTCTGCTCGACCTGCTCCACCAGCGATAGCACGTCGCCCATGTCCAGGATGCGGCTGGCGACGCGATCGGGGTGGAAGATGTCCAGGCCGTCGGGCTTCTCGCCCACGCCGATGAACTTGATCGGCTTGCCGGTGATGTAGCGCACCGACAGGGCCGCGCCGCCGCGCGCATCGCCGTCGGTCTTGGTCAGCACCACACCGGTCAGCGGCAGCGCCTCGGAGAACGCCTTGGCGGTGTTGGCCGCGTCCTGGCCGGTCATCGAATCGACCACGAACAGGGTTTCGACCGGGTTGACCGCGGCATGCAGGGCCTTGATCTCGGCCATCATCGCTTCGTCGATGGCCAGGCGACCGGCAGTGTCGACGATCAGCACATCGGCGAAGGACTTGCGCGCATCGTCGATCGCGGCGCGGACGATGGCTTCGGGCTTCTGCGATGCGTCCGATGGGAAGAACAGCACGTCGACCTGCTGGGCCAGGGTCTTCAACTGCTCGATCGCGGCCGGACGGTAGACGTCGGCACTGACCACCATCACCTTCTTCTTGCGCTTTTCCTTCAGGTGCTTGGCCAGCTTGGCGACCGTTGTGGTCTTGCCCGCGCCCTGCAGACCGGCCATCAGGATCACCGCCGGTGCCGGCACGTTGAGGTTCAAGTCGGTCGCCGTCGAACCCATGACCGCGGTCAGTTCGTCGCGCACGATCTTGATCAGGGCCTGGCCCGGGGTAAGGCTCTTCAGCACTTCCTGGCCGACCGCGCGCACCTTGATCCGCTCGATCAGCGCCTGCACCACCGGCAGGGCCACGTCGGCTTCCAGCAGCGCGATGCGCACTTCGCGGGTGGCTTCGCGGATGTTCTCCTCACTCAGGCGGCCACGGCCGCGCAGGCGCTCGATGGTGCCGGAAAGACGCTGGGTGAGGGATTCGAACATGGGGAAGGACTGCGAACGGAAAGTGGAACCGAATTATAGCCCGCTGGCAGGTCGCCCCTTCCGGAACAGGGCTTGTATGCGACACTCCACCGATGACAATCGTTCTCATCGCCATTGCCCTGTATCTGATCGCAGCCGGACTGCTCGTGAGCGCCGTCGCCGGCGACAAGCTCGACTCCCGACGCGGATGGTTCTGGCCGGCGCTGGGCGCCGTGCTCCTGCACGGCGCCTATCATCTGGTCGTGGCGTGGAAGACCCCGGGCGGCCCGGACATGCATTTCTTCGCGGCGCTGTCGCTGGTCGGCCTGGGCATGGCGGCGATGACCACGGTGGTCGGCGCGCAAGGGCGCATGCGCGGCCTGGGCGTGCTCGCCTTCCCGCTCGCGGCCCTGCTGTTGTGCCTCTATCACTTCTACGGGCATGAGCCCTCGCCCAGCCTGGACTGGCGCCTGCAGCTGCACGCCTGGATGGCACTGCTGGCCTACGCGACCCTGGCCATCGCGGCGCTGCTGGCGTTGATGCTGTGGGCACAGGAACGCGCCCTGCGCCGTCGCGAATTCCATGTCTGGCTGCGCGCACTGCCGCCATTGACCGAGCTGGAAGATCTGTTGTTCCGCACGATCGTAGTGGGCTTCATCCTGCTGACCGCGACGTTGCTGACCGGGGTGTTGTTCGTGGAAAACCTGTTCGCCCAGCACCTGGTCCACAAGACGGCGCTCAGCGTGCTGTCGTGGCTGGCCTTCGGCGCATTGCTGGTGGGCCGCTGGCGTTACGGCTGGCGCGGCGCCAAGGCGGTGCGCTGGACGCTGGTGGCGATGGCGTTGCTGTTGCTGGCGTTCTTCGGGAGCAAGTTCGTCTTGGAGCTGGTGTTGCAGCGGAGTTGAATGTGACTTGTCGAGCGGCCGCCCGGGTTGCGTAGGGGCGACGCAAGTCGCGAAACATTCCCGCGTTATTCAGTCGCGACTCACGTCGCTCCTACGCCAGACAACTACTCCGCCGCAGCTTCCAACGCCTGCGCCAGGCTCTCCACCGCGACCACCTCCAGGCCCTTGAAGCTGCCCGACTTCGGCGCATTCCCCTTTGGCACGATCGCGCGCTTGAACCCATGCGTGGC
>JAKFDG010000275.1:0-3378 GCA_036677285.1 Pseudoxanthomonas sp. | reverse complement strand
TGAAAGCCCAGGCCAGGGCGATGCCGGCGCCGATCAGCATCGCCAGCGCGGGATGGTCGGCGACCAGGTCCAGGCCGCGCTTGACCCACGCGCTGATCGCATCGCCACCGCGGTACACCACGGTGTCGATGAAATTCTTGGCCTTGTACTTGGCCTCGGCCGGAACCACGGTGTAGAGCATCTCGCGGCCCGGGCGGACGAAGGCGTATTCGCCCGCGCGCCGCACCACCATCACCACCACGAACACCGCGAAGGTCGGCGCCAGCGCCAGCCACACGAATCCGGCCGCGACGATCACCGGCACCGCGACCAGCAGCACGCCGACGCCGAGTCTCTGCGCCACCCGTCCGGTCAGGAACACCTGGGTCAGGATGGCCAGGCTTTGCACCACTGTGTCGATGATGCCGAATACCTGCGTCTGCCGGGTCTTGTCCGGGAAGGTTTCGGCGACCAGGCGCGCCTGTTCGAAATACAGGAAGGTGGTGACGCTGGACAGCAGCACCACGAACAAGGCGATGGCGATCAGGTAAGGCGACTTGAAAACCGCCGTGGCGCCCGCGAATGGATTGCCGCCGAGCGGCCGGCTGCGTTGTTCCGGGCTGCTGTGGCCGGCAGGCATGGGGTGGCGATCACGCCAGCGATGCAGCCACATGGCCGTTGCCGCGCTGCAAGCGATGAGCGCCGCGGAGAGCAGCAACAGGCCGCCGTGCCCAAGTGGCTCGACCAGCCATGTCGTCAGCAACGGGCCCGCCAATCCGCCCAGGCTGGCGCCGCCGGCGATCAGCGCGAACAGTCGCTTGGCCTCGCCGGTGACGAACACATCCGCCAGCACGCTCCAGGCCAGCGAGATCAACAGCATGTTGATGACCGAAATCCAGATGTAGAACGCGCGGGCGATCCACAAATTATCCGGCTGCGACAGTATGGCGATGCCGAATCCAAGCAGGCTCAGCACCACCAGGCCGAACACCCATGGCACGATCCGCCGTCTTGCCACTTTCGATGTCAGCCAACCGAACAGTGGCAATACCGCCAGCGTGGCCAGGAAAGTGCCGGTGAACAGCCATTGCAGGTTGTCCACGCCTCCCGTCACGCCCATGGTTTCGCGTATCGGCCGCAGCATGAAGTAGCCGGTGAACAGCAGGAAGAACATCGCCAGTCCTGCCCCGACAGCGGGCGTTTCGTGCGGCTCGACGTTGAATACGCGGGCGAGGAAGCGCAGCAGCGGCGCAACCTCGGAGGTCGATGGGCTCATCGGGAGCAGATCATGCGAGTGCGGCGATCAGCGATTGGCGTTGCGCTTCGTCCAGGTCCGGACCCACCCCGGCCTTGAGGTTGTCGTTCTGCCGATCCGGTTTGCCGGTGGCGGGAATCACCACCGTCACCGCCGGATGGCTGAGCGCGAATTTCAGGAACGCCTGCGCCCACGAGGTGATGCCGGCGGACGCGGCCCAATCGGGCAGCGGCTTGTCCTTGACCTGCGCGAACAGCTTTCCGTCCTCGAAGGCGCGGTTGATCATCACCGCCACGCCCAGGTCGCGGGCAAGTGGCAGCACGCGCTTTTCGGCGCCGCGCGACACAACCGAGTAGTTGATCTGCAGGAAGTCCGGCTTCTCGGCCTGGACGATGTCGGCCAGTTCGTCCTGCGCGCTTTCCACGTAATGGGTGACCCCGACGTAGCGGACCTTGCCAGCGGCTTTCAGTTCACGGGCGACCGCCAGTTGGGTCTTGAGGTCGCGCAGGTTATGGACCTGCAGCAATGCGACCTTGTCGGTCTTCAGCCGACGCAGGCTGTCCTCGAACTGGGCCATGCCGGCTTCGCGTCCGCTGACGCCGGACAACTTGGTGGCCAGCCAGGCTTTGCCGACGAGATCCTGTTCGGCAAGCAGCGTGCCCATCCGGTCTTCGGCCACGCTGTAGGTGGGCGCGGTGTCGATCACGGTCGCGCCAGCGGCGAAGAAGCGTTTCAGCACTTCACGCAGCGGATCGAGCTCGGCTGCGGAATCGCCGATCTCGAAACTCCCGGAAGTGCCCATGCCGATCACCGGGATCTTTTCGCCGGTGGTGGGGATGGCGCGCGTGTTCAATGGGCCCGAGAGGGCGACAGCCGGAGGGTCGACCGCACCCGGTTTGGCGGGTGCCTGGGCGGCCCCTGCCTGGGCGTTGTCGCGGCAAGCGGCGAGAGTCAGGCCCGCAGCGGCGATGGCGGTCGAAGTCAGGAACTTGCGTCGCGAGTACACGGCAGTCTCCTTGGTGGTCGGGGACTGTCGGTTATCCGTGATCAGTGCGTGCGATGTGTAAACGAAGCGTTTGTTTCGGCCCCAACCAAAGTCATGCCGGGCCAGACCACCAAGGTGGGTACTAGCCCACCAATCCCTCCGGCAACTGCATCGTGAGGCAATGCAGGCTGCCGTTCTGCCAGATCAGCGCACGGCAGGGCACCTGCACGATCTCGCGCCCCGGGTAGGCGGAAGCCAGCACTTTGGCGGCTTCACCATCGGCCTCGTCGCCGTAGGCCGGGATCAGCACCGCGCCATTGATGATCAGGAAATTCGCGTACGACGCGGCCAGGCGCCGGCCTTCGTCGATGACCGGCTTGGCCCACGGCAGCGGGAACAGGCGGTAGGGCTGGCCATCGCGGGTGCGCAGCGCGGCGATCTCGTCGGCCATCGCCTTGAGTTCGGGATAGTGCGAATCGGCCGGGTCGTCGCAGGCTTGGAACACGATGCCGTCGCCCGGTGCGAAACGGGCCAGGGTGTCGATGTGGGCGTCGGTGTCGTCGCCTTCCAGATAACCGTGATCCAGCCACAGCACCCGGTCCTGGCGCAGCCAGCCCGCCAGTTGCGAGGTCAGCTGCTCGCGCGAAGCATCCGGATGGCGTTCGTGCAGGCACTGCCAGGTGGTCAGCAGGGTGCCGTCGCCATCGGTTTCTATGGCGCCACCTTCCAAAGCAAAATCAATGCTTTGGACAAAATAGTTATGAAACAGGTCCAGGCCTGAAAGCTCGCCCACCAGTTGGTCGTCGCGGCTGGCTTCGAACTTGCCGCCCCAGCCGGTGAAGCGGAAATCCAGCAGCTTGAAACTGCCGCCGTCGCGCAGGCTGATCGGCCCGGAATCGCGCAGCCAGGTGTCGTCGTATTCCGCTTCGACGAAACCCACGCGACCCATGTCCACCCGTGCGGATCGCAGGCGGGCCTCGGCATAGGTCTGGAGGTCCGCGTCTGCAACGCAGATGACCACGGACTGGAAGCGGGTGATGGCCGCGACCAGCGCCACGTAGGTTTCCTCGACGGCGCCGAGGCGTTCGGCCCAGTCGGTGCCCGCATGCGGCCACGCGATCAGCACCGCGGATTGGGGTTCCCATTCCGCAGGGAAGCG
>JAKFDG010000274.1:0-6205 GCA_036677285.1 Pseudoxanthomonas sp. | reverse complement strand
TGGTGAAGCCCAGGTCCAGCGGCGCGAATAGGTGCGGGTAGTACGGGTTCGGCGATTCCGAGGACGATTCCGGAGAATGAGAGAGCTGGCCGGAGGCTGGCAAGGGCATGGGGATACGCGTCCGTATGGAGCACGCACGATGCCGGGAAACGCGTCGGCAGGCAAGTGAGCCCGCCGGGTTCACCAGCCCGCCAGTACCAGTTTGCCGATGGTGGTGCCCGATTCCAGCCGCCGATGCGCTTCGCGCAGGTTGGCGGCGTTGATGGGTCCCACGGTTTGGGTATGCGTGGTGCGCAGTTCGCCGGCGTCGACCAGGCTGGCGGCGCGGTTGAGCAGGCGGTGTTGCTCGATCATGTCCGGTGTCTTGAAGCGCGAACGCGCGAACATCGTTTCCCAATGAATGCCCACCGCCTTGGTCTTGTATGGATCGCCGATCTTCAACAATCCGCTGGGTTCGACGATCAGGCCGACATGGCCTTGCGGCGCGATGATTTCGCCGATGGTCTCCCAATAGCGGTCGGTGTCGGCCAGGTTGAGCACCGCGTCGACTTTCGCGTATCCCAATGCCGCCAGTTGCGGCGCAAGCGGCTGGCGATGGTCGATGACGTGATGCGCGCCCAGCGACTCGCACCAGTCGATGGTTTCCTTTCGCGAAGCGGTGGCGATCACCGTGAAGCCGGCATGCCGTGCCAACTGGATGGCGACGGAGCCCACGCCGCCGGCGCCAGCAATGATCAGCATGGTGCGATCGTTGTGTTCGGCATCGATGGAAAACGGCATCCGGTCGAACAACAGTTCCCACGCGGTGATCGTGGTCAGCGGCAGCGCGGCCGCCTGGGCGAAATCCAGGGTGATCGGCTTGCGACCGACGATGCGCTCGTCGACGAGATGGAACTGCGCGTTGGTGCCCGGGCGAGTGATGTCGCCGGCGTAATAGACCTCGTCGCCGGGCTGGAACAGGGTGACGTGCTCGCCCACCGCTTCAACCACGCCCGCGGCGTCGTAACCCAACACCTTCGGCTGCGCCTCTACCTGCGGCTTCGGCGAGCGCACCTTGGTGTCGACGGGATTGACCGAGATCGCTTCGATCCGCACCAGGAGATCGTTGCCGGTGGCGACGGGTTTGAGCAGCTCCACATCCTGCAGCGATTCGGGATCATCGATCGGCAGGTAGCGGGTCAGGGCAATGGCTTTCATGGGCAGGATTCCAGGTTCAAACGGGGGTGGGATTGCGTTCGGAGAACTGGCCACGCCAGTATGGATAGTACGGATACGGCGGAGTGACGGCGCTGGCGGCATCGAGCCGGGCGACCTGTTCGGAGGAAAGGTTCCAGCCGACGGCGCCCAGGTTCTGGCGTAGCTGTTCTTCGTTGCGCGCGCCGATCAGCACGGTGGAAACGGTGGGCCGTTGCAGCAGCCAGTTCAAGGCGATCTGCGGAATGGTCTTGCCGGTTTCCTCGGCGACGACGTCCATCGCATCGATCACGTTGTACAAGCGTTCGTCATCCACCGGCGGCGCAAAAGCGGCGGTGTCATGCAGGCGACTGGTTTCCGGCAGCGGTTTGCCGCGGCGTATCTTCCCGGTCAGGCGGCCCCAGCCCAACGGGCTCCACACCACCGCGCCCACGCCCTGGTCCTGGCCCAGTGGCATCAGCTCCCATTCGTAGTCGCGGCCGATCAGCGAGTAGTAGGTCTGGTTGGCGACATAGCGCGAATAGCCGTGACGATCCGCGACCGCCTGCGATTTCATCAGGTGCCAGCCGGAGAAATTGGAGACGCCCAGGTAACGCACCTTGCCGGCGCGCACCAGGCCGTCGAGTGTCGACAGCGTTTCCTCGACCGGCGTCATCGCATCGAAGGCATGCAGCTGCAATAAATCGATGTAGTCGGTGCCCAGCCGTTGCAGCGCCTTGTCCACCGCGCGCAGCAGGTGGAAGCGCGAAGTGCCTGCATCGTTCGGACCCTCGCCCGCGCGCAGTCCGGTCTTGGTGGAAAGGATCACCTGGTCGCGCCGGCCCTTGATGGCTTCACCCAGTATCGATTCCGATGCTCCATCTGAATAGACGTCGGCAGTGTCGAAGAAGTTGAGGCCGGCTTCCAGGCTGATGTCGATCAGACGCCTGGCTTCAGCGGTATCGGTGTTGCCCCAGGCGCTGAACAATGGCCCTTTGCCGCCGAAGGTGCCGGCACCAAAACCGAGTACGGGCACTTTGAAGCCAGACTTGCCGAGAAAGCGGGTTTCCATGGTGCTGCTCCTTAAGTCAGGGAAAGTGGATTACGCGCATTGCGTTTGTTCGGCCATCGCGAAACGCTCGCGACGGCGTTCCAGCGCAATCGCCCACAACGCCACGACGAAAGCGGAGAAGGGCACCAGCGCCGCGACCCATGGCAGCGCTTCCAGGCCCGGGCCATGCAGGATCACCACGCCGCCCAGCCACGCACCGAAGGCATTGCCCAGGTTGAAGGCGCCGATGTTCAGGCTCGAAGCCAGGCTCTGTGCGCCTTGGGCTTTCTGCAGGACCCAAAGTTGCAGCGGGGACACGGTGGCGAAGGCGGCCGCGCCCAGCAGGCCTACGAACAGCACCATCGCCCACTGGCTGTGCAGGACGAAAGTCATCGCGCCCATCACCACGACCAATGCGAGCAACGTGCCGAGCAGGGCGGGTAGCAGGCGGTGATCGGCGAAGCGTCCGCCCAGCAGGTTGCCCAAGATCATGCCGGCGCCGAATACCAGCAGGATCGGCGACACCGCTGCATCGGCGAAACCAGCGACCTGGGTAAGCAGCGGCTGGATATAGGTGTACACGGTGAACATGCCGCCGAAACCGAGCACGGTCATCAGCAGGCCCAGCAGCACCTGCGGGCGCGCGACTGCCTTCAGTTCTTCGCGGAACGCCATCGGCGCGGCATCGCCACGGTCCTTCGGTACCAGCGTGGCGATCACCACGGTGGCGACCACGCCGATGGCGGTCACTGCCCAGAACGTCGCGCGCCAGCCGAAATGCAGGCCCAGCCACGCGCCCGCGGGCACGCCCAGCAACGTCGCCACGGTCAGGCCGGTGAACATGATCGAGATCGCCGAGGCCTTGCGGTCTTCCGCCACCAAGCCGGTTGCCACAACCGCACCCACGCCGAAAAACGTGCCATGCGCCAGGGACGTGATCACGCGCGCGATCATCAGGACCGTGTAGTTGGGCGCGAGCGCGCAGGCCAGGTTGCCCAGGGTGAAGATCACCATCAATGCCACCAGCACCGCCTTGCGCGGCATGCGGCTGGTGGCTGCGGTCAGCAGCGGGGCGCCGACGAACACGCCCAGCGCGTAACCGGAGATCAGCAGGCCGGCGGCGGCGATGGACACATGCAGGTCGCTGGCGACCTGCATCAGCAGGCCCATGATCACGAATTCGGTGGTGCCGATGCCAAAGGCGCCGGCGGTCAGTGCGTAGAGCGCGATGGGGAATCGCTTGGAGGAAGAGAGGGCGATGGCGTTCAAGGCTGTGCTCGGAATTCGACTGGCGGCCAGCTTGGGACTTCCGATAAATACAAAAAACAGCGAATATGGCTAATCACTCTCAATGGTTTGTTGATAATGGATCGGGTGGGCGATCTCACGCTGTTCCTGCGCGTGCTGGACTTGGGCTCCATCACGGCCGCAGCCCATAGCCTGGATGTCTCGGTCGCGGTCGCCAGCCAACGGTTGAAGCGACTGGAGCGTGACCTGGGCGTGCGCCTGCTGCACCGGACCACCCGCAGTTTGCATCCCACGCCCGAGGGCACGGCGCTCGCGCAGCAGGGGCGGGTGCTGGTGGAAGACCTGGAGTCGCTGGGCACCGGCCTGCGCGAAACCGGTACCGAGATCGCCGGAACCCTGCGGGTGACGCTGTCGGCATCCTTCGGCCGCCAGTACGTGTCGCCGGTGCTGCCCGCTTTCCTCGCCCGGCACCCCAAGCTCCGCCTGAGCGCGCACCTGAGCGACAACGTCGTGGACCTGGTGAGCGAAGGCTTCGACCTGGCCATCCGCATCGGCGCGCTCGAGGATTCGCAACTGGTCGCACGCCGCATCGCCCCCAATCGGCGGGTGCTGTGCGCTTCGCCGGACTACCTGCTTCGCCATGGCCGGCCGCAACGGCCGCAGGATCTGGCCGACCACCAATGTCTGCTGCTGTTCGGCAGCAATGGCCGCCAGGACACGTGGCGGCTGAACGATGCGAAAGGCCGGGAGATTGCCGTGCGGGTGCAGGGACGCTACGAAAGCAATTTCGGTGAGCTGCTGCGCGATGCGTCGGTCGCAGGCGAGGGCATCGCCATCCACTCGCTCTGGCATATCGCCGACGACTTGCGTGCCGGACGCCTGGAGGTCGTATTGCCAGACTATCCGCTGCAGACGACCGCGATCAGCGCGGTGATGCCGCAGCGGCGCCTGGTGCCTCCGCGCGTGCGCGCTTTCGTCGATTTCCTGATGGAGCGGTTTGGCGACGATCCGCCATGGGAGCGCGGTTTACCCCTGGTCTGATGCCCGGGCCGCTAATCGAAGGCGAACGCGTCCATCGCCATGCCGCCCATCTGCACCGTGCTGTGCAGTTGTGTGGCGCGCGCGCTGTCGCCGCCAGCGCCCAGGGCCACATAAAGCGGGAACAGATGCTCCGTGGTCGGATGGTTGCGGCGTGCTTCCGGCAAGGTCTGCCAGTCCAGCGCACCTTCAACGTCGCCGGACAGCAGTTTCCCGCGCAATGCGGCAGTGAAGGTCTCTACCCAAGGGTAAGCCGGAGCATCGTCGTGCTGCCAATCCAGCTCACGCAGGTTGTGGGAAAAACCGCCCGAACCGATCACCAGCACGCCTTCATCCCGCAGCGGCGCCAGGGCGCGACCCAGGCGGTAATGCCAGGCAGCGGTTTGCGCCGGATTGACGGAAAGTGCCACCACCGGGATATCGGCCTGCGGGTACATCCGGCGCAGCGGCACCCAGGTTCCGTGGTCGATGCCGGAATGGTCGTCGATGCGCGCATCGAAACCGGCGGCGACCAGGCTCCGGGCCGCTTGCGCAGCCAACTCGGGCGCACCGGCGGCCGGATACAGGATCTCGTACAGCGGCCTAGGGAAACCACCGAAGTCATGGATGGTTTTTGGCGCAGGGGTAGCAGTCAGCGTGGGCGATTGGGCGATGTAATGCGCCGAGGCGACCACCACTGCACGCGGACGCGGCAGCGACGCGCCCAACTGATCGAAGAAGCGTCCCGTGGGCGAATCCTCCAGGGCCATCATTGGTGACCCGTGGGAAACGAATAGGGAGGGCAGGCGGGGGATAGGCATGAATTTCGATTCGCCAGACCGGGACGCGAAGGACAAGGGTGCCCTGCCGCAAATCACACGGTCGTCATGGTGAGGTGGGCAGGGTAGCCGGGAAAATGAACCGATAACACCAGATGCGGAAGGCGGAGTGATCCCGCACAAACGCATCCAGGGGGTCCGTCGTCCCCTCGCGGAGGCGGCGAGACCAAGAATTGACTGGTTCACCTAGATGTACAGGTGTAGTACTGTGGTCCCTGACTGCGAGTTGGTCTGGCCTCACTTGTTATGGTAACGTTAACGCCGCCTTCACTTGGACACGCTTAATCTGGAATGGATGGCGTGCAGACATGGCCGTCTGAACAAGAATAATTGCTGGAACCATTCAACAAAGTACTTCGGTTTCTCTTACATCTGATCTTTTTAAGGAGCTGCAAATGAACAAGAAACTTCTCTGTGCCGCATTGCTGGCCGGTCTGGGCGTGGCGCAGGCCGCTTCCGCTCAGGAGTTCGATGACCGTTGGTACCTGACGGGTTCGGCCGGTTACAACAATCAAGACGATGATCGCCGTACCGAAGACACGCCTTTTGTCACCTTGGGTCTGGGCAAGTTCATCAGCCCGAACTGGTCGCTCGATGGTGAACTGAATTATCAGAATCCCAGCTTCGACGGTGGCGTTGCCGGTGCCAACGACGACCTGAACTGGAGCCAGTACGGTCTGTCGGTCGATCTGCGTCGCCACTTCATCTCCGAGGGCCGTGCCTGGAATCCGTACATTGTTGGCGGCCTGGGCTACCAGCGTTCGGAAGAGGAGTACGACAACTTCCCGAATCCGGACTCGCCGCAGGATCGCAAGGACGGCAACTTCGCCGCCAAGATCGGCGCCGGCATCCAGACCACGTTCGACAAGCGCGTCGC
>JAKFDG010000273.1:0-4180 GCA_036677285.1 Pseudoxanthomonas sp. | reverse complement strand
CCCAGCAGGCCGCTGATCGCCACCGCCAAGGCCGTGAAGAACCAGATCTGCCAGCCGCCGGCATCGCTCAGGAAGCTGAATGCCGCGCCGGTGTTGTAGGTGCGGTACCAGTTCCAGAAGCCGTCGATCACGGGGATCGCGGTGTATTCGGGCAGCGAGGACAGCACCCAGGCTTTCGACCATTGGTCGAGGACGATCACGATGATCGACAGGATCAGCCAGATGAGGGCGTTGGGTTTGGGGTTTGTGGTCATGTTTATTTTTGCTCGTCATCCCGGCGCAAGCCAGGACCCATGCTGAGGTCAGTTATTGTCGAAAAGCCGCTGGGTCCCAGCTTGCGCCGGGATGACGGCTGGAGGTGACCACCGGATGGATCAGAACCACTTCCGCTCTTCGCCCGGCCCTTCGATGTTGGAAACGCAGCGCCCGCACAGTTCCGGATGCGCCGCGTCCACGCCGACATCGGCACGGTGATGCCAGCAGCGCACGCATTTGGCCTTGGCGCTGGGCTGCGCCAGCACGAACACTTCGTCGGCTTCCACCGTCGTCACCGTCACGTCGCCGCTGATGAAGAGGAAGCGCAGTTCCTCGGCGAGCGGTTGCCACTTCGCCGCAAGCGTCGGGTTCACGGACACCGTGACTTCGGCGTCCAATGCCGCGCCGATCACGCCGTTGGCGCGCATCGGTTCCAGCACTTTCGCCATCTGCTCGCGCAGCGCCAGGAGCTTGTCGAAATCCTCTGCCGTCAACGGTGCGTCCGCCGGCAACGGCGCAAGCCCGTCGTACCAGGTCGCGAACAGCACGTTGCCCACGCGCTCGCCAGGCAGGAAGCCCCAGATCTCGTCGGCGGTGAAGCTGAGGATCGGCGCGATCCAGCGCGTGAACGCTTCCAGGATATGGAACATCGCGCTCTGCGCCGAGCGCCGACCGCGCGAATCTTCGCGCATGGTGTACAGGCGATCCTTGGTCACGTCCAGGTACAGCGAACCGAGGTCGACGCTGCAGAAGTTCAACAATGTCTGCACGATCTCGGCGAAGTCGTAGCGGTCGTAGGCAGCGATGATCTTCTGTTGCACTTCAAAGGCGCGATGCAGGACCCACCGGTCGAGTGCGACCATGGCCTCCGGTTCGACCAGGTCCCGCGCGGGGTCGAAACCGTCGAGGTTGCTCAGCAGGAAACGCGCCGTGTTGCGCAGGCGGCGGTAGGCATCGGCGTTGCGCTTCAGGATTTCCTGCGACAGCGACATCTCGTTGCTGTAGTCGGCCGAGGCGATCCACAGGCGCAGGATGTCCGCGCCCAGGGTCTTCATGATGTCCTGCGGTTCGATGCCGTTGCCCACGGACTTGGACATCTTGCGGCCATGCTCGTCCACGGTGAAACCGTGGGTCAGGCATTGCCGGTACGGCGCGTGCTTGTCGATCGCCACGCCGGTGAGCAGCGAGGACTGGAACCAGCCGCGATGCTGGTCCGAGCCTTCCAGGTACAGGTCGGCCGGCTTGCCGAAGCCGCGTTCCAGCAGCACGCCTTCATGGGTCACGCCGGAGTCGAACCACACGTCGAGGATGTCGGTGGTCTTGTCGTAATCCTTCGCCTCGTCGCCCAGCAGTTCGGCGGCGTCCAGCGTGTACCAGACATCCACCCCCGCCTGCTCCACCCGGTCGGCCACCGCGCGCATCAGTTCGACCGTGCGCGGATGCGGCTCGCCGGTTTCGCGGTGCACGAACAAGGTGATCGGCACGCCCCAGGTGCGCTGGCGGCTGATGCACCAGTCGGGCCGGCCTTCGATCATGCCGGTGATGCGCGCCTCGCCCCAGGCGGGATACCACTTCACGTGGTTGATTGCGGCCAATGCATCGCGGCGCAGGTGCGCCTGGTCCATGGAGATGAACCACTGCGGCGTGGCCCGGAACACCACCGGCGTCTTGTGCCGCCAGCAGTGCGGATAGCTGTGTTCGAGCTTGTGGAAGGCCAGCAACGCGCCGCTCGCGCCCAGCACTTCGACGATGGCGTCGTTGGCTTTCCAGATATGCAGCCCCGCCAGTGCCAGCTCACCCGCCGGTGGCGTGGAAGGCAGGTACACGCCACGGCCGTCGACCGGATTCATCTGCGCCGCGGTGTAGCGTTCGATCAAGCCGTACTTCTGGCCGACGACGAAGTCTTCCTGGCCGTGGCCGGGCGCGGTATGCACGGCCCCGGTACCGTCTTCGGCGGAGACGTGGTCGCCCAGGATCACCGGGATTTCGCGTTCGGCATAGAACGGATGGTCCAGCACCACGCCTTCCAGCGCGCTGCCCTTGGCGTGCGCATGCACGACGAAATCGGAAACGCCGTAACGTTGCAAGGCGCGCTCGGCCAGCGCTTCGGCCAGCACCAGCCAGCGTCGCTTGCCGGCATGCAACGGACCTTCCACCAGCACGTAATCCAGGTCCGGACCCAGCGAGACCGCGAGCGAAGCGGGCAGTGTCCATGGCGTGGTGGTCCAGATCGGCACCGCGACTTCCACGTCTGCCGGTACCGCCACGTCCAGCGCGGCGGCCAATGCCTTCACTTCGCGCACGGCGTAGGCCACATCGACCGCCGGAGACACCTTGTCCTGGTATTCGATCTCCGCCTCGGCCAGGGCCGAGCCGCAATCGAAACACCAGTGCACCGGCTTCGCGCCGCGCAACAGATGGCCGTTGGCGACGATCTTGGCCAGCGCGCGGATCTCGTCGGCTTCGAACCTGAAATTGAGGGTGAGATAGGGATTTTCCCAATCACCGATCACCCCGAGGCGCTTGAAGTCGCGACGTTGGATGTCGATCTGCTCGTTGGCGAACTCACGGCATTTCTCGCGGAACTGCGCGGCATCGAGTTTCACCCCGACCTTGCCGTGCTTCTTCTCCACCGCGATTTCGATCGGCAGGCCATGGCAGTCCCAGCCGGGCACGTACGGCGCATCGAAGCCAGCCACGTACTTGGACTTGACGATGATGTCCTTGAGGATCTTGTTGACCGCATGGCCCAGGTGGATCGCGCCGTTGGCGTAGGGTGGGCCATCGTGCAGCACGAACAGCGGGCGGCCCTTGGCATTGGCCCGCAGCTGCGCGTACAGGCCGTCGGCCTCCCAGCGCGCCAACGTCTGCGGCTCGCGCTTGGGCAGGTCGCCGCGCATCGGAAAATCCGTGGCGGGCAGGTGCAGTGTCGCTTTGTAATCCTGGGTCACGCGGTAGCTCGTAGTCGTTGTTCGGAAAGGAGGCGGCGCGAGGTTTCGGCGTCGCGGTGCATCTGCTCGGTCAATGACGGCAGATCGGGGAACTTGAGTTCGTCGCGCAGCTTGGCGACGAATTCCACTTCGATGTGGCGCCCGTAAAGATCGCCGTCGAAATCGAACAGGTGCGCCTCCAGCAACGGCTCCACGCCGTCGACGGTGGGCCGGGTGCCGAAGCTCGACACCGAGGCATGCGGACGGTCGCCCACGCCCTGCACCCAGGTGGCGTAGATGCCGGAGAGCGCCGGGGTTTTCGGAAACCGCAGGTTGGCGGTGGGGAACCCCAGCGTGCGTCCCAGTTGCTTGCCGCGCACTACGCGTCCAGCGATCGAGTATGGCCGCCCGAGCAGGCGCGCGGCATTGGTGAAATCGCCAGCGCGCAGCGCCTCGCGGATGCGGGTGCTCGAGACGCGTTCGCCCTGCATCTGCACCGGCTCAATTTCTCCAGCGGAAAATCCAAGTTCCGCGCCCATCTGCTGCAAGAGGGATAGATCACCACTGCGCCTGTGGCCGAAACGGAATTCCGGTCCGATCCAGACTTCCCGCGCGCCGAGCCTTTGCACCAGCACTTGTCGCGCGAAATCCCCGGCGCTCATCGCCGACAACTTCGCGTCGAAACGCAACAGGCCCACACTGTCCACACCCAGTTCGCACAAGCCCTCGTACTTGCCGCGCGCCAGGGTCAGGCGCGGCGGCGGCAGGCCGGGGGAGAAGAATTCACGCGGCAGCGGCTCGAAGCTCAACGCCACCGCGGGCAGCGCCGATTCGCGCGCACGCGCAACTGCATGGCGCACCAGCGCCCGATGGCCCAGGTGCAGACCGTCGAAGGCGCCGATGCAGACCACGCTACCGTGCGGGAACAACGCCCCGCCATCGACGTCACGAAACAGCCTGCTCATCACCATGAAGTATAGCCGGGCGACCGCAAC
>JAKFDG010000272.1:0-7524 GCA_036677285.1 Pseudoxanthomonas sp. | reverse complement strand
GTGTCCCTGGCGGCTACCCGGCCCTCCACACGCTTGATCATCCATTCCAGCACCCGCAGGTTGTCGCCGAAGCCCGGCCACAGGAACTGGCCGTCCTCGCCTTTGCGGAACCAGTTGACGTGGAAGATTTTCGGCAGCTTCGCACCCGGCTGGTCGAAGGAGAGCCAGTGGCCGAAGTAGTCGGCGAAGTTGTAGCCGCAGAACGGCTTCATCGCCATCGGGTCGCGACGCATCACGCCGACCGCGCCGGTGGCGGCAGCGGTGGTTTCCGATCCCATGCTGGCGCCGACCAGCACGCCATGGGTCCAGTCGCGGGCCTCGAACACCAGCGGCACCAGCGAGGCGCGGCGGCCGCCGAACACGATCGCCGAAATCGGCACGCCCTGCGGATCTTCCGCGCGCGGCGAATAGCTCGGGCACTGTTTGGCCGAAACAGTGAAACGCGAATTGGGGTGCGCGGCCGGTCCGTTGCCCGGGTCGAAATCGCGGCCCTGCCAGTCTTTCGCAGGCACGCGCTTGTCCAGGCCTTCCCACCACGGCTGGTTGTCGTCGGTCACCGCGACATTGGTGAAGATGGTGTCGCGCTGGATGGAAGCCAGCGCATTGGGATTGGATTTTTCCGAAGTGCCCGGGGCGACGCCGAAGAATCCGGCTTCCGGGTTGATCGCATACAGCCGGCCGTCGGCGCCGGGTCGCATCCAGCAGATGTCGTCGCCCACCGTCCACACCTTCCAGCCGGCCTCGCGATAGCGCTGCGGCGGGATCAGCATGGCCAGGTTGGTCTTGCCGCACGCCGACGGGAACGCGGCGGCGATGTAGTGGATCTCGCCCTGCGGATTCTCGATGCCCACGATCAACATGTGCTCGGCCAGCCACCCTTCGCGCCGCGCCTGGTGCGAGGCAATGCGCAGGGCGTGGCATTTCTTGCCGAGCAAGGCATTGCCGCCGTAGCCGGAGCCGTACGACTTGATCGCCAGCTCTTCCGGGAAATGCATGATGAAGCGGCGGTCCGGGTCGAGCTCACCGATCGAATGCAGCCCCTTCACGAAGCTGCCTTCACGCTCGATCCGCGCCAGCGCCGCCGCACCCATCCGGGTCATGATGCGCATGTTGGCGACCACGTACGGCGAGTCGGTGATTTCCACGCCACAACGCGCCAGCGGCGAATCGATCGGCCCCATGCAATACGGGATGACATACAAGGTGCGGCCGCGCATGCAGCCGGCGAACAGGGCATCCATCTGCGCATGGCCGTCGGCTGGCGCCATCCAGTGGTTGTTGGGACCGGCGTCCTCTTGCTCGGGAGTGCAGACGAAGGTCAGGTGTTCTACCCGGGCCACATCGTTGGGGCTGGAACGGTGCAGCCAGCTGTCCGGATGGGTCTCGGCATTCAACGGCAGCAAGGTGCCATCGGCCTGCATCTGCTGGACCAGGGCGGCGTATTCGGCATCACTGCCATCGCACCAGTGGATGTGGTCGGGTTGGGTCAGCGCCGCAACGTCGGCGACCCATCGATTCAGGCTGTCGAGGCGACTGCCAGTGGGGTTTTCCCCGTCGAACAACGAAACCGCCGCATTCATGCTTGCCCTCCCAGGCCGATCCAATCGTTACGGATGTAACTGTGCAGTTTACGCGTGCCAATCGGGAGGGTCTTGTTGCAACGCGGATGTTTATTTTCTGGAAACGTTATCAGCCCGCCTGCGCGCGCCGATAGGGTTGGAATAACTGCAATAGCCACGGTTTCTGCGCCAGCACCAGGCTCACGCCGATGCGTTCCTGTGCATGCAGGGTGGCATCGCGCGCCAGCAACGCGTCGAATTCGCGGGCCAGTTCCTCCAGCCGCTGGCGCAACTGCTTGATGCCGTCGATGCTGAGGCTGCCGCTGAGCAGCATCAGCGCGTCCTGTTCGCCGTCGAAGGGATCGGCGAAGTAGTCACCGAGCAGGTTGAGGCGGAAATAGCGCTCCATCGGTCCGTTCGCGCGCCAGCGGAAGTTGCGCGCGGTCAGCGGGCGGCCGCGGTTGCCCGGCATCAGCTCGATGATGCCCAGCCTGTCCAGCCGCACCAGCAGCGCGGTCCATTGTGCGGGGGTGAAGGCGAAGTGGGCCAGTACGTCGTCCTGGCGCCAGCGGTTGACGGTGAGGAACAACGCCAGCAGCAGCGCCGGTTCGCTCACCAATGCCTGCTCCTGTTCCTCGCTGAGGTTGGCCATCGCCGGACGCCCGCGCGCGGCCTCGGCGCTGAGTTCGGCCAGGCCCACGTCCAGTACGTCGCAGACCTGCTCCAGCCGCTGCAGGCTCATGGCACGCTGGGAGAACATGCGCTTGATCGCTGCCTCGCTCAGCTTCAGACGCCCGGCGAGATCGCGATAGGTCATGCCCTGCGCACGCAGGCAGCGCTTGAGGGCCTCGATGAGTTCGAGCGAGATCGCCATGGGTATCAAATTACTATACGTGACGGCGCCTGTCGCCAGACCTTGTCGATGATTGTTGTTAGTTGATGCGCCGCTAGGGACGCTGCAGGCAACTCCATCCAGGCCGCGCGCCATGAACCCGCTCCGTCGCAGCAAGTTCCGCGTTCTCGCTTTTACCCTGGTGCTGGTGATCCCCTGCGTGCCAGCCTGGGCCACAATCCAGTCCGATGCCGCCAGCCGGCAGTCCGAATCGAGCATGGCCGCCTCGGTCGAAGTGCCTGTCGCCATAGTCCATGCCTTGTCCGAAGGCGCCGCATTCGTGGTCACCGCCGTCGACGCCAGTGCTGAAGGCGTAGCCGTCACCGTGTCGGCCTTCGCTGTCGGAACGTCGTTCGTGGTCTATCTCTCGGCCGAGGCTGCAGAAGAAATCGGAGTCGTCGTCGGCACCGCGGTCAGCGTCACCGTGATCGCGACGGGCTGGTTGTTGAGCGCAGCCGGCGAAGTGTTGTGCTTCATTGCCAACGACGGCGTGCGCCAGCACATCCACACCCGGCGAATCCACTGATGCCGCGACATGCCTGGGTTTCGTTTCTGCTTGCATTGGCTTTGCTTCCAATGGCGGGGCGTGCCGGCACTCGCTGCGACGGCGACGGGGTGCCGCCGGCCAAGGTGGCTGCGGCGGTGGCGGCCGCCATGCGCGTGGTCGCGGAGTTGGACTGGGTCGATGCCCCAGTCGCTCTGGTCGCGCGCGTGGGTACGGACCTGTCGAAGCAGGGCCTGGTGTACAGCCATGTGGGTTTCGCGCTGCGCGACCATGCCGATGGGCGCTGGACAGTGCTGCACCTGCTCAACGAATGCGGCACCGACCGCTCGTCGCTGCACGCACAGGGGCTGGTGAATTTCTTCGCCGACGACCTAGTGAACCAGGACGCGCGCATCACCTGGCTGCAACCCGCACTCGCGCAACGACTGTCCGATCACCTGCGTCAGCTGCCGCGCAACGCCCTGCACCAGCCGGCATACAACCTGATCGCCAGCCCCGGCAGTGCCGAGTATCAGAACTCGACTGCGTGGGTGCTGGAAACCTTGGCAGCGGTCATGCCTGCCTCGGATCTGGCGAACCGTCGCGCTGCTTATGCCTATGCGCGCAACCATGGTTTCCAGCCAGACACGATCCACATCGCCTATTCCAAGCGTTTGCTCGGTGGTCTGTTCAGCGCCAACACGATCTTCACCGACCATTCCGTCGGCACGCGCCTGTCCGGCGAATATCCGGTGGTGACAGTGCGTTCGATCCTGGGCTATCTGCAGGAACAGGGTTATGTGTTGCGGGAGCAGGAATGGCGCAATGGAAAACTGCAGGCGGCTCCCGGGCCCGGATGAGCGGTCAGGCCTCCGCCACTTGCAGCGAGACCTGCTTGGCGCCGTCGCCCAGCCACTGGCTGCCGACTTCATGGAAGCCGAACTTGTCGTGGAAGAGACGCGAGGGTTCGTTCGGCGGAACGAGGTTGTATTCGCAGGCGATGGTGGCGATGCCGTGGGCGCGGGCATGGTCGAACAGGTCCTGGTAGAGCAGCGTGCCCAGCCGTAATCCCTGGTAGTCGCTGCCGACGACGATCCGGTCCACGTACAGGAAGGAGTCGTAACGGGCGGCGAACCATTCGAAGTTTTCGTTGGCGTAGCCGCAGCCGTCTTTCATGACAAGAAGGAAGGCGGCGACTGCTCCATCGACGGTCGCCACCTTGTGGTAGCTGGCCAAGGCGTCGAGATGGCGCAGCCGCGCTTCGTCCATCGGGCTGGTATGCCTGACCTCGGCGGCGTTGAGAGCCGTTACGGCGGCGAAATCCGCTTCATTGGTATCGCGGATGGCGATGCTTTTCATGGGAGATGCGGAGCCTTGCCGCTTACTCGAGCTTGAGCTCGGCGTTGCCCGAGAACGTCTCGATGTTGATCTCCCCATCGCCGCTGCCGTAACGGGTATGGAAACTGGAACCCGGGCCGAATTCCGGCTTCTCGATCTTCGCGCCGGGCGCCTTGAGGGTGCCGCTGAAGCTTTCCCCGCGCACCTGGGCCGACAGATCCTTGGGCAGCACCAGGACCAGCCCGCCGCTGACGCTCTCGAAGCGCATCTCGCCCTTCGGCGCCAGCGCGGTGCGGATGGTGGCGTCGCCGCTGACCGTGCTGGCCGACAGTTCGCTGACGCGCTCACCGTTGACCGCGATATCGATGTTGCCCGACACCGTTTCCGCCCTGACCTCGCCATTCATGCGGCCGCGCAGGACCACGCTGCCGCTGACGCTCTCCGCCTGCACGTTGGCGCTGTTGACGGTGACGCGCAGGTTCCCGCTGACGCTTTCCACGTCGACCTCGCCGGGCGCCGCGGCCAGGACCACATCGCCGCTGACGCTTTCGATGGACAGCTTGGACGGCGCCACGCCGGATACATTCACGTTCGCCGCGACCGACTCGATCTCCAGCCCCGCGCGCACTGGCACCATCAGTTGCAGGTCGGTCGGGCCGGATTTGTTGCCGCCCCAACCGCTGCTGTTCGGATACTCCACCCGCACCTCCAGGTGCTGGCGATCGCCCTCCACCACCAGCTTCTCCACCCCGTCGCCGAGGCTGCCGGTGATCTTCACTTCGGCGCGATCCCAGGCCCGCACCTGGATGCGTCCCTTGAGGTTCTCGATGTCGATGCGGCCGGTGGGATCCAGCGGACGGGTCTCGTTGATGGGCGTGGCCGCCAGCGCCGCGCCCGGCAGGGCGACCAGCAGCGACAACCACAAGGGCGAAACTTTGGCGAAACGGTTCATGGCAGTCTCCTCAGGTCAGGACCGCGCGCCGGGTCAGTTCCAGGCGGCGTGCATAGGTGCGGCGAAGTTGTTCGAGCAGGAAACGGGCCTCGGGATCGCGGTCGATCGCGCCGAGGATCTGCGCAGCGCTGCGGTCCAGGTCGCCGAACGCCGCGGCCATTTCGGGAGCGGTGCCAGCCTGCTGCACACGAGCCAGGGCGTTTTCGTAATCCAGGGTCATCGACACCGCCTGCTGGCGGATCAGCGGATTGCCCTGGCCGGGGGCGGGACCGACGGAATCAAATTGCCAGACCACGCCGACCGCGAGCAGCATCGAGGCCGCCATCGCCCATGGCACGAACCTGCGCGCGCGCGCAGGGCGCTGGACGGGAGTCTGCTGCGGCGTCGCCCTAATGCGCGCGGCGATGCCCGGCCACAGGTCGCCTTGCGGTTCGATATCGCGGCGAAGCGCCTGCAACTGCCAGCGCAGGGCGTCGTCGTTCTGATTCTGTGTGCTTTCATTCTGCGTGCTCATGCCTCACCTCCCAGACGCCCGCGCAACAACTGGCGCGCGCGATGCAGCTGTGCCTTGGAACTTCCTACCGCCATGCCCAGTTCGCGGGCGATCTCTTCGTGCTTCCAGCCTTCCACGTCGTGCAATACCAGCACCGCGCGGGCCCGGGGCGGCAGCGTCGCCACCGCGCGTTCCAGGTCCATCGACAGGGCCGTGCCGCTGCCGGCGGAATCGGCGATGCCCAGGTCCTCGATCGCATCCTCGTCCTCGCTGAAGCGCGGGCCGCTGCGACGGCTGCGCAATTCCATCAGCGCGGTGGTCACCGCGAGCCGGTGCAGCCAGGTGGAGAAGGCGCTTTCGAAGCGGAACCCCGGCAAGGCCTGCCAGGCGCGGACGAACGCTTCCTGGGTCAGGTCTTCGGCGCGCACGCCCTGCCCACCCACCAGCCGCACGATCACGCCGTGCACCCTCCGCGCATGCCGGCGATAGATCGACTCGAACGCCCCGGCATCGCCCGCCGCCGCCGAACGCGCCAGCGCGGCATCGGTCTCGGCGGCCGCCTCAACAGCGGTCGTGTCGGTCATCAGGTCGCTCATGGCGGCATTCAGCATAAACACTGGGATGCAGGTGGGTGGCTTTGGGTTTAAGGCGGTAGAGAAGATCAGACGCCATGACCCCGGCTCCGGCTTTTGCCGTTGCACTCCAATCCCGTGAGGCGCGGCAAGCGGGACGGGATACACCCCGCAAGGCCGGCGCGCACGATGCGCGCCGTTTCCGGACGGCACACGAATGCGCTTTCCGGTTGTCCCGGCCCGCTTGCGGACCCAACGGCCTCATGGTTGGGCGCACCGTTAGGGTGTGTTTTATTTGGTTACTTGACCAGCCATTCGGCTGTGATGAAGCGCTTCCTTGCACAAGCAAAGAAAGTGACTCGCGCGTCAGCGCGGTTTTCAACAGCGAAGCTGGTCCACGCTGTTGCTTCAAGACAAGAGCGAGGAGCGATCCCCGCCTGCGCGGGGATGACGAGCAATAAAAACAAAGACGCTGGGTACCGGCGTTCGCCGGAATGACGGCATATGAGCCGAGATGACGAACTGGACTCAGTTCGGGATCAGCGTGCTGATGACGTGTTCCATATAGGCCTCGAACTCGTCGTGCTGCAGCCGCGGCTGGTGCAATTGCAAAGCCAGCTGCAGGAACCCCAGATACGCCGAATACGCCAGGCGCGCGCGGTGCTGGGCATCGGGCCGGCTCAGGCCGGCCTGGCGGAACGAGGCGATCAGGTAATCCAGGCGGCGTTGCGAGACCCGGGTGATCACCGGCTGCACCGCCGGATGATCCAGTGCCTTGAGCAGCTCGCTGTAGATGACATGGGATTTGACTTCCTGCGCGACCAGCAGGAACAGCTTGCGCAGGCGCTCGCGCGGATCCGACACCGCTTCCAGGCTGCCGAACATGCTTTCCTGCTCGATCGCTTCCCAGCGCTCCAGCGCAGCCTGCAGCAGCGCATCGCGCGACGGGAAATGCCAATAGAAGCTGCCCTTGGTGACCCCGAGGCGACGGGCAAGCGGTTCGACCGCCACCGAGGCCACGCCCTGTTCGGCAACCAGGTCGAGTGCCGCCTGCGCCCAGTCTTCGGCGCTGAGGCGCGCGGTGCGTGGCGTGGTCGAAGCAGCGGGAGCGGGAAGTGGAGAGGTCATGGCTTCACATTTAACCATACGCAGGGGTTTGTTGCGGTATGTTTGTTGCAATGCGTCAAAACTTTCCTGAAATCAGATACTTGCCTTGAGTCGCCAATTCAACCCA
>JAKFDG010000271.1:0-7525 GCA_036677285.1 Pseudoxanthomonas sp. | reverse complement strand
GGGCAATACCGGACCCGCAGCGAAGGCGCGAATGGCGACAAGCCTTCTCCAGACTGTCGGGCCCGGCTCCGGTCTCAGGCATGGCCGATGTCCGCTCCCGGCCGGTAGCTGTCACTCAACGCCAGCGTTGGCAGGCACCCGTGCAAGCCGCGGTGGACACGCTACGCGCTCTTCGAAAGCGCCGACTGCTTGAACTCGGAAGGCGAACGGCCGTAGGCCTGCTTGAACGCCGCAGTGAAATGGCTATGGCTGGAGAAGCCCAGGTCCAGCGCCAGCGCCGACATGTCCTCGTATCGCGTGACGAGGTCCAGCGCGCGTGCGAGGCGCAGGCGCAGTTGGTAGCGATAGAGCGGTAGTCCTTCGACCTGCTGGAAGGCCTGGGTCAGGTAGACCGCCGAGCCGCCGATCTCGGCGGCGATCTCGGCCAGGCTCCAGCGCCGGGTCAGGTCGCTGGCCAGCAACACCTTGACCCGGTCCACCAGTCGCCGTCGTGCATGCGTTGCGCCGGGCTCGTGCGTGGTGCGCGGGCCCAGACTGCGGCAGACCAGGGTCAGCGCCAGGCTCTCCGCTTCCAGCGACTCGATGTTGCCGTGTTGCAGGCTGTGCCGCAGCAGTGCGACCAAGGCCTGCGCGCGCGGATCGATGCGCAGGGATTGGCCACGGAACCGGAACTCGTCGCGCTTGCCCACGAGCGCGGCAGGGCTCAGTTCGCGCAGCAGCGGTTGCGATACCACCAGCACCAGGCTGGCGTCGCCGCCGGTCACCGGGTGGCTGACCTGGTAGCCCTCGCCCGCGTTGAAGAACAGCACGTGGTTGGCGTCCGCCACCGACTGGTCGCTGCCGACGTGACGCAGGTAAAGGCCGCGGTAGGGAAAAACCAGATGGGTCGCGGCGGCGCATTCCTCGGCGCTGCGATGGCGGCAGGTGCCGAGGCAGTGCACGTTCTTCACCGCGACGCTGCCGGTGTCGAGCAGGGGGCTGACTTCGAAATCCGACATCTGGCGGGTCATGCAATCCGGTCCGGTCGCGCGCAGCCTAGCGCATGTGGAAGCGGACGATGTGTTCCTTTCGTCTAAAACTCCTGGCCGGTACTCGGCCAAGCGGATCGATGAAGCCAATAGGGCCCAAGATCTTTCCAGGCCGATCGTGGGGCGGTATCCACCTCACGGTTCGGGTGGGAGGGAACACGTGCTCTCGTTGACGATCCGCTGCACGCGCTCAAACTCGACCTTGTTCTTTTCGATGTTCTCCGGTCGGGCGAAACGCCAGGCCACCTCGGTCTCGCCCAGGCGCTTTTTCCACGCATCGCACAGGGCGCCATCGGCGACGCGCGCGCAGCTGTCGTGCACCACTTCGCAGGCTTCGCCCGCGCCGGTCTGCGGATTGCCGTCCAGGCCCACGGTGCGCAGGGACACGCAGCGGGATTTCTGCTCCTCGCTTTCGGTGATGTAGCTGTCCTTGTCGTAGGTGGTGCACTGGAACAGCACGGGTGGCGGCAAGCGCTCGGCGGCGGCGATTGTGGGCGCCGCATCGGGCGCGGCTGGCGATTGCGTATCGAGTATTTGTGGCGCGCTCGGCGGAGCCGTTGCCGGTGAGGCATTGGTTGGGCTGGCCGGTGCCGGCGTGGGCCGCCCCCCCATGGGCATGGTGCTGACGCTCTGCATCACCTTCTTTTCCTGCGTGCTGCCTTTCGGGCAGGGCATGTTCTGCAGGGTCAGCGCGCCGGCGGCGTCGGTGCAGCGGTAGAACACCACTTCGTCGGCCGATGCCGGCAGCACAAGCAGCAACAGACCCGGCAACAGGTAGCGCATCTTCATCAATTGATTCCACAGTCGTTGGAAAGCCGCGCATCGATGCCGCGCTGCTCCAGTTCCAGCTGGCGCCGCTCGCTTTGATTCGCACTGTTGTAGCGGCGCATGATTTCATAGCGGCGATCGGAAAGGCGTGAGCAGACCTCTTCCTGCGGCAGCGGATGGCATTCGTCGCGCACCCAGGCGCCGCCAGCGGGGAGCGCGACGCCCGTATGGAGCGGTCGGCCATGCGTGCCGGGGCGATCGCCAGGTGCGATTGGATGGTCCGTGCCGGGGCGACCACCGTGCGACCACACCGGATAGCCCAGGGTCCACAACGGGACCCAGCGCGGATTGCCTTCGCCGTTTTCGCTGGTGTAGCGCTGGTCGTCGGCGGTGACGCATTCGTACATCGGGCGCGGCGGGGTGCGATAGACAATCTGCACTTCGCGCTGCGGCCGTGGGCTGGCGACCGGCGGTTCGGGTTTGACGGCGGGGATGGCGCGGGGCGGGGGATCCTTGGGACGTTGCATCGAGCGGACTTCCTGGGTTTCGCCCTTGCTGCAGGGCGAGTCGCGCAAGGCCAGCTTGCCGTCGGCGCCGATGCAGCGATAGATGGTCACCTCATCGGCCGCCAGCGCGGGCATGGCCTGCAGCAGAAGAACGGCAACGGCGAGGGCGACGGCTCGTGTCATGCGCGCATCTTGCGCGCATCGGCGAGCATCGAAAAGGGAAGCCGGACGCGCCGTTCAGTCTCTGATCGCGGTGCCGGTGACGGCGTCGCGGATGCTGCTGGGACGTGACAGGCCACCGGTTTCGCCAGCGACGACACCATCCAGTGCATGCAACAGGGTCGGATCGAGCGCGGTGCGCACGTGCGCCGGAGGTTGGCCGGCCAGGTTGGCGCTGGTCGAAACCAGTGCGCCGCCAAAAGCTTCGCACAAGGCGGTGACCACCGGATGCGCGCTGATCCTGGTCGCGATGCCGGCATGGACGCCGGTGATCCAGCGCGGCGCGGCGGCAGCGGCAGGCATCACCCAGCTATGCGGGCCGGGCCAGGTCGCCAATACTTCGGCCAGCCGGTCCGTGGGCAAGGCCGCGATATCCAGGAACGGACGCACCTGGTCCAGGTGCGAGGCGATCAGGATCAGGCCCTTGTCCACCGTGCGCTGCTTGATCGCCAGCAGGCGCAGCACTGCTTCTTCGTTGCGCGGGTCGCAGCCCAGGCCCCATACGGCTTCGGTGGGGTAGGCGATGACGCCGCCGCGTTTCAGCAGTGCGGCGGCTTCGGCGAGTGGGAGATCGTCGGGCATGGCGACACGGTGCTAGTTCGCCGCCTTCTTGATCAACACCTTCTTGCCGGTGAATGGCTTCGGTGTGAGCAACGCGGATTCTGCAACCGGTTCGGCGACGCCGACGGCCTTCTTCGCAACCTTCTTGACGACCTTCTTGGTCGCCTTCTTCGCAACCTTCTTCGTCGCTTTCTTGGCCGGTGCCTTCTTCGCCACGGCCTTCTTCACCGCAGGTTCCTTCTTCGCCACGGCCTTCTTGCCGAAACCCTTGCGCATCGGCTTGCCGGTTTCCTCCATCAGCTTCACCACTTCCTCCAGGGTCAGCGAGGCGGGTTCGCGGTCCTTGGGAATGCGGCCGTTGAGCTTGCCGTCGCTGATGTAGGGGCCGAAGCGGCCGTTCAACACCTGGATCTCGCTGCCGTCGAACGACTTGATGATACGGTTGCGCGCGATCTCTTCCTTCTCTTCGATCAGGAATACCGCGCGCGCCAGGTCGATCGTGTACGGGTCGTCCTCCTTTTTCAGCGAGGCATACACGCTGCCGCGCTTGGCGAAGGGGCCGAAGCGGCCGATGCCGACGCTGACTTCCTCGTCCTTGTCCTGGCCCAGCTTGCGCGGCAGCTTGAACAGTTCCAGCGCATCGGCCAGCAGGATCGTATGCATGCTCTGGCCGGGGCGCAGTGAAGCGAAGGTCGGTTTCTCCTCTTCATCCTCGGCGGTGCTGCCGATCGCCACGTACGGCCCGTAACGGCCCAGGCGCACGCTGACCGGCTTGCCGGTCTTCGGGTCGGTGCCAAGTTCGCGCGCGCCGGTGGCCTCGCTGCGGTCGACCGATTCCATCTTGTCGTCGACCATGTCCTTGAACGGACCCCAGAACTTCTCCATCAGCGGCACCCATTCCTCCTCGCCGCGCGACACCGCATCCAGCTCGTCCTCGAGCTTGGCGGTGAAGTCGTAATCGACATAGCGGGTGAAATGGCTGCTGAGGAAGTTCGATACGGCGCGCCCCACGTCCGAAGGCCGGAAGCTGCGACCTTCCATCTCCACGTACTTGCGGAACAGCAGCGTGGCGATGATCGAAGCGTAGGTGGAAGGACGGCCGATGCCGTACTCCTCCAGCGCCTTGACCAGTGCCGCTTCGGTGAAGCGCGGCGGCGGCTGGGTGAAGTGCTGGTCGGCGTGGATGCGGTCCAGCGGCACGCGCTCGCCGGGCTTCATCAACGGCAGCTTGCGGCCTTCGTCGGCGTCGTCGTCGGTCTTGCTGTCCTTGCCTTCCTCGTACACGGCGAGGAAGCCCGGATCGATCACGGTCGTGCCGGAAGCACGGAAGTTGTGCTCGCTGCCGGCGGCTAGATCGACGCTGACCGTGTTGAGCGTGGCCGGCACCATCTGCGAAGCCACTGCGCGCTTCCAGATCAGTTCGTACAGGCGGCGGCCGTCGTCGTCCAGGTACTTGGCGACCTGCGCCGGGGTGCGCAGCGCGGCCGTGGGGCGCACCGCTTCGTGCGCTTCCTGCGCATTCTTGGACTTGGTCTGGTAGGTGTTGGGCTTGTCCGGCAGCGCCCTGGTGCCGTAGTCGCGCGCGATCACGTCGCGGATCTCGGCCAGCGCCTCGGCCGACAGGCTCACCGAGTCGGTACGCATGTAGCTGATCAGGCCGACCGTGCCCTCGTCGCCGATCGCCACGCCTTCATACAGTTTCTGCGCGACCTGCATGGTGCGCTTGGTGGTGAAGCCGAGCTTGCGCGAGGCTTCCTGCTGCAACGTGGAAGTAGTGAACGGCGGTGACGGGCGGCGCTTGCGCTCTTTGCTTGCGACATCGGTGACGTGCAGCGCGCCCTGCGCGGCGGCGGCGATGCGCGCGCGCGCTGCCTCGGCGGTATCGCCGTCGGTCACGGTGAACTGTTCGAACTTCTTGCCGTCGAGCTTGGTGAGTTTCGCGGTGAACGATTGCGAGGGATGCGCGCACTCGGCCTCGATCGACCAGTACTCGCGGGAGATGAAAGCTTCGATCTCCTCCTCGCGTTCGACGATCATGCGCAGCGCTGGCGACTGCACGCGTCCGGCGGACAGGCCGCGCTGGACCTTGCGCCACAACACCGGCGACAGGTTGAAGCCGACCAGGTAGTCCAGCGCGCGCCGCGCCTGCTGGGCATCGACCAGGTCGCCGGCGATCTGCCGCGGCTGGGTCATCGCTTCCTTGATGGCGCGCGGGGTGATCTCGGTGAACACGACCCGCTGCAGGGTCTTGCCCTCGAGCAGGCCGCGCTCCTTCAGGATCTCCGCGATATGCCAGCTGATAGCCTCGCCCTCGCGGTCCGGGTCGGTGGCCAGGTAGATGGCGTCGGCGCCCTTGGCGGCCTTGGCGATGGCTTCGACGTGCTTCTCGTTCTTGTCGATCAGCGCATAACTCATCGCGAAATGGTTGTCGGGGTCTACAGCCCCTTCCTTCGGCACCAGGTCGCGTACGTGGCCGTAGGAGGCCAGGACGGTGAAGTCCTTGCCGAGGTATTTGTTGATCGTCTTGGCTTTCGCGGGCGATTCGACGATGAGCAGGTGTTTGGGCATGTCCTGGGTTTCGAGCGCCGGTGGGGCCGGCGAGTGTCCTTCAAATGGAGGGGTGGAGAAACCGACGCCCGGAGCACAGGCCCCGGGCGTTCAGGTTTCTTCTATTTATAGTGGAATCACGCCAGACCCCTGCCTGTCAAGCAGGCGCTGCCGTCGCCGGGCTCAGCCGGCGGCCGAAGCCACCACGCCCATGATCACGGCCATGAAGGCGATCATGCCCAAGGTCAGGACCCCGAAGAGGGCCAGGATGACCACCGTCACCGTGCCTAATTCACGCTTCTGCCATTCCGGATGGGCGGTAAAGGCCCACTTGTCCACCACCAGGGTGTCGCAGATCATGTCGTGCAAGGCTTGCTTGCGCTCGCTGAAGGCCACCATCAGCCCTGAAATCAGCACGCCGAGACCGCATGTCAGCAACGTGAACAGGAAATAGGCCAGGTAGCGCAGAATGCCTCGCCAGAAGCCGATGCGTCGGCCATCGCTGCGCACCACCTTCGCTTCGACCGCCATTTTCCCCAGGCTGGCCTGCCTGGAAGAGGCATGCATCCAGGCGAAATAGATCGCGGGTATGGCGAAGGAGATGGGGTAGATCAGCAGTGCCATTGCGATGCTCATTCCGCCGGCAAACGGGCTGGTTTCATTGTTGGCCAGCTGCGAAGCGCTCAACCCCATCAGCAACATTATCGGGATCAGTACCGCGTAAGTCAGAACGCCAGTGACGATGCTGTCGAGGAAGCTTGCCGCGAGCCGTTTCCAGAGTCCTGAATAAACGATTTCCCCACCGGCGTAGATGGCGCCTTCGTCGGCGATCAGGGCGGCGGCAGGCGGCGCGTAAGGAGAATCCCCCTGCGGAATGCCTCTGGAAAACGCCGGGCTGGCTTCGCCTGCAACCGTCGGCTGGACCGGGGTATAGAAGGTTTCCGCAGGCGCCTGGTGCAACGCCAGTTCTTCGGTGAAGTCGCGCAACGGCTGCCATTGGGATAGGCCGTCGCGCCACACCAGCGTGTCCAGGCGCAGCCGGCCCTGGTGGAAGCGTTGCGCCAGTTCCGCCGCCGACAGCGGTCCCTGCCGCTGCCTCTCGGCGTCGGCGTAATACCAGTCAGACATAGGTTTTCCCCGTGAATTCAGTTGCGGACGTTAACTCATGCGGCGCGCCCGGCATAGCCAGCCGTGGTCATTCGCGGCAATGCGTCGGCAGGTACCTGTCGTCGATTTCCGAACTGCATTGCCACGAGGAAGCGGACGGATCGTATTCGAACCAGATTGCCTTGCCGTCGAGCTTGTCGTTGCCGGTGGCGGTCAGGATCAGTTCGATGCCGCAACGATTGCTTTCGAACTCGCCGATAGTGGCCGAGGCGACATTGCCGGTGGCGTAGTTTTCAGGGGCGTCGAATCCCGGGTCATCGTTGCCGGGACAGGTCTGGTGCTGGACCAGGTGTTCGGTCACGGCGGTCTTCAGTGGAGTGGCAACGGTTATGGCGCCGACAACCTTGGCGCGCAGGGTGTAGTCCTGATACGCAGGGAGGGCGATCGCGGCCAGGATCGCGGCCACCGGAATGGCCACTACCGCCACCACGATCAGGGCGATCATGCAGCCCGACAGGCCGGTTTTGGGCGGGCTCGACCCCCGGACTGCAGTGGCGTACCCCTGGGCAGGAGGAAGCGGCGGTGGCAACGGCGCGCCCGCGCCGTTCAGCAGGCCGAGTTCATCGGCGAAATCGCCCAAGGGTTGCCATTGCGCCTGGCCCTCGCGCCAGACCAAGGCATCCAGGCCGATCCGGCCGGAACGGAACAGACTGGCCAGGTTTTCAGACGCCAGCGGACCGTGCTGCTGGCGGTTGCCTTCGGAGTAATACCACTCGCTCATGTGTTCGC
>JAKFDG010000270.1:0-3380 GCA_036677285.1 Pseudoxanthomonas sp. | reverse complement strand
ATAAACATCCGTGGCTGGCCGGGTGGAAGAGCATGCGCAGCGAATCGCTGGGGCCGCTCACGCTGGAGATCGAAGGCCGGTTGCCCCCGGGTTTCGCCGGTACGCTGTACCGCAACGGGCCGGCGCTGTTCGAACGCGACGGGTTCCGTTACGAGCACTGGTTCGATGGCGACGGCATGGTCCATGGCTGGCGTTTCGACCAGCGCACGGTGACCCATCGCGCACGCATGGTCGCTACGTCCAAGTACACGCGTGAACAGAAGGACGGTCGCTTCCGCATCATGGCCGCCGGCACCACGGTTCCCGACGCGTTATCCATCCGCAACAACGACGACGCCAACACCGCCAACACCTCGGTGGTGACGATCGGGGGCCGCCTGTTCGCCTTGTGGGAAGGCGGATCGGCCTTCGAACTGGATCCCGATTCGCTGCAGACCCTGGGACCGGTGACCTGGCGCGACGACCTGGCCAGCCTGCCGTTCTCCGCGCATCCGTTGCGCGATCGCGACGGCTCCTCCTGGAACTTCGGCGCGCTCTCCATGCTGGGCGGCACCGGCCTGCTGGTCTGGCATATCGGCGCGGACGGCAAGCTGATCCGGGCTTCGATCCTGGACACGCCGCAGGCCGGCTACCTGCACAGCTTCGCCATGACCGACCGGCACCTGGTCTTCGTGCTGACGCCGTTCCGCTTCGAGCAGGGCGGCGCGTTCTTCGAAAGGCTGCGCTTCACCCCGGACCAGGCCTGCCGCGTGGCCGTGGTCGACAAGAATGCGCCGGACCAGGCGCGCTGGTTCGAAGTGGATTTCGCCATGGCCTATCACTTCGGCGATGCCTATGAGACGGACGGACGGATCGTCGTGCGCACGGTGCAGCACACCGACCCGCAGGAAGCGCGCTCTCCGATGCAGGGCGCCATGGGCGGGCGGGTCGACCCCCAGGGTCTCGACACCCGGCTGCTCAACCTGCATCTGGACCTGCGCGACGGCAAGGCGCGCTGGGAAGACACCGGTATCGTCGGCATCGAGTTCCCGCAGTTCGATCCGCGCACCCGTGGCAATCGCGCCGCGCGCCTGTATGCGCCCATGAGCGAGGGCAGGCACTCAGCGCCGTACTCCAATGCCGTGGCCGCATTCGACGTCGAGCGTGGGCGTCGCCAGGTGCATCGCTATGGCGGATCCATCCTGGCCGAGGAACATGTGTTCGTGCCCAAGCCCGGCAACTCCCGCGCGGGCGAGGGCTGGCTGGTCGGCACCTTGCTGGACAGTGCGCGCGGGCGCAGCGGCATCGCGGTGCTGGATGCGCAACACATGGATCGTGGTCCGCTGGCGCAGGCCTGGCTGCCGTATACGTTCCCGCTGGGATTCCATGGGCACTTCGCTGCAGGGTGAGCGCAACGCCAAGGCGCTCCCAACCGGCGCGAGGGCAGCGGATAACGTCCATCCAGATCGAGACTGCTGACAGCAGGCTGTCAGCAGCAGGCGCCCAAGCTCGTGGCGTGCGATCGGCACGTGGCGGGAGCAGGTCATGCAGCAGCGCGCAATGCAGCCCGACACCGGCGGCTTGCTGCCCCGGTTGTGGCGCAACTGGCTGGAACAGATGACCCATGGCGCGGTCTGCGGCGACCAGCTCATCTACGGAAACGGCATTGCCACAGCGGATGCGCCGGTCATGCATGGCGGCGACGGACGCCATGATTTCGATTTCTACCACGGCCGCTGGCAGGTGCGGAATGAGCGCCTGCGCGAGCGACTGGTCGGCAGCGACGAGTGGGAAACGTTCGAGGCCGTGCAGGAATGCCGCCCGATCCTCGGCGGCATCGGCAACCTCGACGATTTCGTCACCGACTGGAGCGATGGTTTCCGCGGCATGACCCTGCGCCTGTTCAACCCGCAGACAAGGCAATGGAGCATCTACTGGGCCGGCAACCGCAGCGGCGTGCTGGAGCCGCCGGTGGTGGGCCGATTCGACGACGGCGTCGGCATCTTCCATGGCGACGACCGGCACCAGGGCCGACCAGTGCGGGTGCGCTTTCTCTGGTCGGAGATCACCGCGCGCAGTGCGCACTGGCAGCAGGCGTTCTCCATCGACGGCGGCCACAGCTGGGAAACCAACTGGCACATGCACATGACCCGCTGCAGCGAATGATTCGCCCAACAACCCGGAAAGGAACGATGGCATGAAGCAGACCGTGGAATTCCGCACCTATAACCTGAAACCGGGGTCGCGCGAGCGTTTCGACTGGATCGCCAGTGACGTGGTGATGCCGATGCTGGCGCGCTGGGGCACCGACGTGGTTCGCCACGGCCCGTCGGCGCACGACCAGGACACCTACTTCCTGGTTCGTGCCTATGCCGGCCTCGAGGACAGGCAGCAACGCCAGGACGCGTTCTACGGCAGCGACGAATGGAAACAGGGGCCGCGCGATTCCATCCTCGAACTGATCGAGAGCTTCACCTCGCTGGTGCTGGAGCTGGAACCGGCCACCGTCGCCGGTCTACGCAGCGCAAAGGCCCAACCATGAACGCCGCGGCCGCCATCGGCGAAGAGGTCGTCGAACTGCGCCAGTACACGCTGAAGCCCGGCCGGCGCGACGAACTGGTCGAACTGTTCGAACGCGAACTGATCGCAGGCCAGCAGGCCGCCGGCATGCGCATCATCGGCCAGTTCCACGATGTCGACGACGCCGACCGTTTCGTGTGGCTGCGCGGCTTCGCCGACATGGCCGCGCGCAAGCGCGCCCTGAGCGACTTCTATGGCGGGCCGACATGGCAAGCGCATCGTGCGGCGGCCAACGACACCATGATCGATTCGGACAACGTGCTGCTGCTGCGACCGGCGTACCCGGGTTCCAATTTCAACCTGTCGTCGGCGCAGGCCGGGCCTGGCGACGGCCGCATCTTCGCCACCGTGCAGCATTTCGATGCGCCGATCAGCGACGAGGCGCTGGCCTTCTTCGCCCAGGTGCTGGTGGCGGTGTGGTCGCGCATGGGTGCGCCGGTGCTGGCGAGCTTCGTCACCGAGTACGGCGTCAACGATTTCCCGGCATTGCCGGTGCGGGCCGATGCGCATGTGCTGCTGTGGTTTTCGCGTCACGTCGACGAGGCTGCGCATCGGTGGCATGTGGAACAGCTCGCGCAGTGGCCGCAGGTCTCGGCCGCGTGGGCGCGCCTGGCGCCGCGTCCTCCGGAAATCCTGGGGCTGCAACCGACGCCGCGTTCCTGGTTGCGCGGCTGAAACGATGACGGTCTGCCTTTGCATGGCTCGGCGCGCACGCGCGATGATGCGCGCATGCGCCGCGCCGACCGCCTTTTCCTGATCATCCATGCCCTGCGCGGTCGCCGCTCCGCCTTGCCCGCCCGCAGCCTTGCCGAGACGCTGGG
>JAKFDG010000269.1:0-1626 GCA_036677285.1 Pseudoxanthomonas sp. | reverse complement strand
CTCCTTCGGCTGGAAGGGCACGGCGTCGAACCATCGGGCGGCCCTGCGCGACCGGATGAAGTCGGCGGGCCTGTCGGTGGTCGAGCCCGCGCGCGATCCGCGCACGGTGGATGCCTTCACCGGCAAGGCGGATTGCGATGACTGACCGGGCGGACCTCGAGCGGCTGCGCGAGGAACTGCGACAGGCGGCGATCGATGCCGATCGCGACGCGCAAGAGGCGGCGCGCATGGGGCCGGATTTCCGGTCGGCATGGCATCACCACACCGGGCGGTGCGACGCCTTCGCGCTGGCAATCGTGCTGGTGGACAACGAGCTGGAACGTGTCACGGGGGGGTGACTGCGCACGGTGCGACGTGCGAGGATCGGGCGGCGGGATTCGTCCAGGTGAAAGAGCGCCCCGGGCGACATGGGGCGACATGCCGGCTCCGCCGGCGGGCGCCCCGGGCGCCGGGGGGCGCCTCGGTATACTTACGAAATTTGCCGATACGACTTTTCGCGAAAGCCTTGTGCCGCAAGGGTTTCAGCCTGTTTCCGGTCCCATTCTGTCACATCGCGGCTGCTTCGGCGGACGTCACGCCCGGGGGGTGCGTGCCCTGAAACCCCCCACCCCACCCAAGCGCCCAGTCTGCAGCTAGGACCGCCGAGGCGCGCCCTCGGCCGTGCCGCGCCGCTGGCGCGATGAGCCGTCCCCGGCCCCTGAACCACCCCCTTGTCTGCAGACAAACACCGGGCCGATTTGCGCGGCGTGCCGGTCCCCAGACAGCCCGACAGGTCATTTCCTCCGCATGGCAGATCGGAGTGCGTGCGCCGCACCAGCCGCGGACGGGTTAGAACGGGGCGTGCTGGCCTCGGCGGCATCCTCGCGCGGTGTAGATGCCTCCGGCCCTCCCTGCGGTTCTCAGGCGCCCTCTGGCGCCGTCTCGCGGTCGTCGGGCGCCCTCTCCATCCCTCGCGCCGCAGGCGCCTCGATAACCCTCGTTTCCTCGCGCCGCAGGCGCCTCGATAACCGCCTGTGAATCGTCAGATTCACAGAGACAGAAGGGGGATGCTCTGAAACTCAATAGACATGCGGAAAATGCTTGACGATTCGTATGCCCAGACATACGATATGTATGTGTAGGGATACGAATGTAAAGGGGGCTGGACATGCAGCGGGTCGGGTCGGTGGATCTGGATACCGGGGAAGTCTTAGACGGCGCGGTGCTTGGCCTGTTCTATCCCAAGCGTCAGAACGGTTTTCGTCAAGGGTGGGTGGCAATGGCACAGGATGCGATGCTTCAACTGGCCAAGGCCGATTTGGGGGCGCAGGAGATGCGGGTTTTGCTCGCGGTGCTCGCCAAGTTGGATTTTGAGAACTACCTGCTGATCGGGATTGCGGATCTCGCGCAGGAGATCGGGATGCAGCGCCCGAACGTGTCGGCGGCGATCAAGCGTCTGGAAGGGCTCGGCGTGCTGATGCGCGGCCCGAAGGCGGGCCGGTCGAGCACGTTCCGGCTGAACCCCTCCTTCGGCTGGAAGGGCACGGCGTCGAACCATCGGGCGGCCCTGCGCGACCGGATGAAGTCGGCGGGCCTGTCGGTGGTCGAGCCCGCGCGCGATCCGCGCACGGTGGATGCCTTCACCGG
>JAKFDG010000268.1:0-5392 GCA_036677285.1 Pseudoxanthomonas sp. | reverse complement strand
AACAACTGCAATGACAAGTGCCCGGGTTCGCAGGCTGGCCAGACCATCGGTCCGGACGGTTGCCCGGTCCCGGTTTCGATCGACCTGAAGGGCGTGAACTTCGATTTCGACAAGTCGACCCTGCGTCCTGACGCGGTTGCGATCTTGAGCGAAGCCACCGAAATCCTGAAGCGCTATCCGGATCTGCGTGTTGAAGTCGCCGGTCACACCGACCAGTGCGGTAGCGATGCCTACAACCAGGGTCTGTCCGAGCGTCGTTCGCGCGTCGTGTATGACTACCTGACCAGCAATGGCGTCGACGCTGCGCGTCTCACCGGCCCGAACGGTTTCGGCGAGAGCCGTCCGCTCGAGGACCTGGGTCAGGCCTTCCCGGCTTGCAAGAGCGAGAAGAACCGTCGCACCGAGCTGAACGTCCAGAACTGATCGGACGCAGGTTCAAGCAGTACCCGAAGCCCGGCTCAATGCCGGGCTTCTTTTTCCCCCGGATGGATTCATTGCGCGCAAGCCATGGATGGAGATCGCAATCCACGGCAAGACGACTGCCCACCGATAACCGGCCCGAATTCCTTGATATTGATGGTTGCGCTCCATAGACTCTGGCGAATCACTTAATGCAGGTCCGATCCATGCGCCGCATCATTTTTTTAAGCTCGGTCGCTTTTGCCGCGATCCCGGCCGCGAACGCCGCGCAGAACTGCACCGGCAGCGTGGTTCCGCCGCCGCTGTCTTCAGGGCAGGCCTCCTTGTTGGCGCCGGTTGCCCCGGAATTATTCGCGAGCACGACTCCCCTGGGAACGCCGAGCGGGGTGTTGGCGCATGCCTATGACGAAGCGCAGTCGGTCGATCGCGTGCTGCTGAGGTTGCACGTGCAGGCTTGCCAGAACGTAGCCATGGCGATGCCGGTCCCCAGCGTCGTCAATCCCAACGATCCGGCTGCGTACAAGCCGAAGACCGAGTTCGACAATACACCGTGGCGTTTCGACATGAGCCAGAACGGAAAACGCATGACCGCCGACGAATTCGATGCATGGATGAAGTCGAAGGGTGTGCGCGTGGTCAAGGCCCGGGAGCCGGCCACGGTCGCAGCGCCAGCCACTGCACCGGTGACGCCACCGCTGGAGCCGACAAAGAAAGAGTGAGCTGCGCTCCGTGCTGATGGCACGTCAAGTGCTGCGGCCGGATTGCTCTGAAAGATGTGACTCCGAGAGGCCTTGCGATGCCACAGCCCCCCGCCCGTCATGGGCTGGCACGCGCGCTTTCCAAGCGGGGAATATGTTCCCGCACCGAGGCCGCCGCCTGGATTGCGGCCGGTCGCGTGTCGGTGGACGGCCGTGTGGTCAGGGATGCCGAATTCCCGGTCAGTCCGGGCAGGCAGCGTATTGCGATCGATGGTGTCGACATCGTCGACGGAGAGCGGATCTACCTCATGCTCAACAAGCCGCGCGGATTGGTGACCACGGCGAAGGACGAGCAGGGCCGGGATACCGTCTATCGTTGCTTCGATGGCGCCAATTTGCCATGGCTGGCGCCGGTCGGGCGCCTGGACAAGGCCAGCGAGGGGCTGCTGCTGTTCTGCAACGATCCCGAATGGGCGGCGCGCATCACCGATCCCGGAACCGGCCCGAGCAAGACCTACCACGTGCAGGTCGACACGATCCCCGAGCCTGCGCTGCTGGTGGCGCTGGTCGACGGGGTGGAAGAGGGGGGTGAACGGCTTCAGGCCAGGTCGGCATCGGTCTTGCGCGCCGGCGGAAAGAACGCCTGGCTGGAAATCGTGCTCGACGAAGGGCGCAACCGGCAGATCCGGCGCCTGCTGGACGCTTTCGATATCGGCGTGCTGCGGCTGATACGCATCGCTATCGGCGGGCTGGCACTGGGTGAATTGCCCAAGGGCAAATGGCGGATGCTCAGCCCGGCTGAAACGGCATCGCTGTGGCGTCCATAACCCTCAGGCTTTCACCACGCCCAGTTCACGGCCGATCCGGGTGAACGCGGCGATCGCGCGGTCGAGGTGTTCGCGCGTGTGCGCGGCCGAGATCTGCGTCCGGATGCGCGCCTGTCCCTTCGGCACCACGGGGAAGAAGAAGCCGATCGCGTAGATACCTTCCTCCAGCAATCGTTGCGCGAACTGCTGCGCCAGCGGCGCGTCGTACAGCATCACGGGGCTGATCGGGTGTACGCCGGGTTTGATATCAAAGCCAAGTCGGGTCATTTCCTCGCGGAAGTAGCGGGTGTTCCCGACCAGCTGTTCGCGCAGATCGCCGGCGGCCCCCAGCATTTCGAACGCCTTGATCCCCGCGGCGACCACATGCGGTGGCAGCGAGTTGGAGAAAAGGTAGGGACGCGAGCGCTGGCGCAGCAGTTCCACCACTTCCTTCTTCGCGGTGGTGAAGCCTCCCAGCGCGCCACCCATCGCCTTGCCCAGGGTGCCGGTGAAGATATCGATCCTGTCCATGACGCCCTTGACCTCGGCCGAACCCCGGCCGGTCTTGCCGAGGAAGCCGGTAGCGTGGCATTCGTCGATATGCACCAGCGCACCGTATTTCTGCGCCAGCGCAGTGATTTCGTCGAGTGGGGCGATGAAGCCGTCCATCGAGAACACGCCGTCGCTGGTTATCAGCTTGGTCTTGCAGCCGGCGGCATCGGCGGCCTGCAGCTGCGCTTCCAGGTCGGCCATGTCGCAGTTGGCGTAGCGGAAGCGCTTGGCCTTGCACAGGCGCACGCCGTCGATTATCGAGGCGTGGTTGAGCGCATCGGAGATGATCGCGTCATCCTCGCCCAGGAGCGGCTCGAACAGGCCGCCATTGGCATCGAAGCAGGCGGCGTAGAGGATCGTGTCCTCGGTGCCGAAGAAGTCGGCGATGGTCTTTTCCAGTTGCTTGTGCAGATCCTGGGTGCCGCAGATGAAGCGCACGCTGGCCATGCCGAAGCCGTGCGTGTCCAGCGCGTCCTTGGCCGCCCGGATGATGTCCGGGTGATCAGCCAGGCCCAGGTAATTGTTGGCGCAGAAATTGAGCACCTTGCGGCCATCGGCCAGTTCGATCTCGGCCGATTGCGGGCTGGTAATGATGCGCTCGGCCTTGAACAGGCCCTGGGCGCGGATGGATTCCAGTTCGGCGGCGTAGTGCTGAGTCAGGGAGGCAGGCATGGTGGCTCGACCAGGAGATAGGTCGCCATTTTAGCCTTCCCTCACGCCGCGCCCGACCGTCATTCGAATCGGACATAAGCACCGGCCTTTAATTCATTTCTCTGCGGCATTGTGCATACGCAGCATCGTTGGTCCGGCCAACATGGCCTTCACACACGGGCAATGCGCAGTGCGGACAGAATCGAGGCGAGGCAGGGCGAATGGCGGAGGCGTGTGGCTTATGGGCGCGCTGGCCTGTTCGCTGGCCGCGCCTTCGTTCGCACAGAGCCAACCCACGGTGGAACAACTGCAGCAGCGGCTGGAAGCACTGGAACGCCGGCTCGGTGCCGCGGGGCCGATAGCAGCTGAAGGCGGCAAGGGCGAAGCGAGCCTGCCCGACCTGGATCAGCGCCTGCGCATCCTCGAGCGCAGGCTGGAATTGCAGGAGGAAGATCGCGTGGCCAAGGCCAAGGACGCGCCGGTGGTGGCGGTCGGCGACAAGGGCGCGTCCCTGAAATCGGCCAATGGCGATTACGAATTCAAGTTGCGCGGACTGGTGCAGGGCGACGCGCGGTTCTTCCTGGACGACGATGCTGCACCGCAAAACGATTCCTTCGGATTCCGTCGCGTCCGCCCCACCATCGAAGGCTCACTGGGCAAGCTGGTGGCGTTCCGGCTCACCCCCGAGTTCGCGGGCGACAGCGCCACCATCGTGGATGCCTACGTGGACGTGAAATTCGATCCTGCCTACACATTGCGCGCGGGCAAGGTGAAAGGCCCGATCGGGCTGGAGCGCCTGCAGTCCGGCGGTGCCATTCCTTTGATCGAGCGCAGTTTCCCCACCGAGCTGGCGCCCAATCGCGATATCGGCGTGCAGTTGCAGGGTGAATTGGCAAGCTCGCGCGTCAGCTACGTGGTGGGCGTATACAACGGCACCCCGGACGGACGCGATGCCGCCACCACCAATCCGGACGATGAGTTCGAATATGCCGGACGGCTGTTCTTCGAGCCGTTCAAGGACCATGCCGGTGCGCTTGCCGGATTGGGCTTCGGCATCGCCGGCAGCGTCGGCGACAAGCAGGGTACCGGCAACAACTTCCTGCCGCGTTATCGCACGCAGGGGCAGGTGCAGTTCTTCAACTACCGCAGCGAGGTGTTGGCCCATGGCGAACACAGCCGCCTCTCGCCGCAGGGCTATTTCTACCGCAACAGTTTCGGCTTGCTGGCCGAGTACATTGTCTCCAAGCAGGAGCTCAGCATCGGGGGTATCAACGAAGATCTCGAGAACAAGGCCTGGCAGGCAACGGCCACCTACGTGTTGACTGGCGAGGACGTCACCTATCGCGGTGTAGTGAAGCCGTCCAGTCCGTTCAAGCCGGGGAAGGACGGCTGGGGTGCGTTCGAAGTGGTCGGCCGTTACGGCGTGCTGGACGTGGATGACGATGCCTTCCCATTGTTCGCCGATCCATCGGTGTCCGCCAGCAAGGCCAAAGCCTGGACGCTGGGCCTGAACTGGTACCTGACCAGTAACCTGAAGCTCGTGGTCAACTACCTGGATACCCGTTTCGAAGGTGGCGCCGCCGCTGGCGCCGACCGCGAGGACGAGAAGGCCATCTTCTCGCGCCTGCAAGTCTCCTTCTGATCAAGCCCCGGAAAACACTTATGCACAATGGAAAACTCAAGCGCAGCCTGCATACCCTCTCCATCGCGTTCGCCTTGACGCTGGCCGTCGGCGCCCAGGCGCGCGACCTGAAACTGCTAAACGTTTCCTACGACCCCACCCGCGAGCTCTATCGCGAGGTCAACGCGGCGTTCGCCAAGGAATGGCTGCAGAAGAAAGGGCAGAAGGTCGCCATCGACACCTCGCACGGCGGTTCCGGGAAGCAGGCGCGCGCGGTCATCGACGGGCTGCAAGCGGACGTGGTGACGCTGGCGCTGGCCTACGACGTCGATTCGATTTCCCAGCGCGCCAGGCTGTTCCCGGCCAACTGGCAGCAGCGCCTGCCCAACAACAGCGCGCCGTACACCTCGACGATCGTGTTCCTGGTGCGCAAGGGCAATCCGAAGAAGATCAAGGACTGGGTGGACCTGGTGAAGCCGGGGACTTCTGTGATCACGCCCAATCCCAAGACCTCCGGCGGAGCGCGCTGGAATTACCTGGCGGCGTGGGCGTACGGGCTGAAGATCTTCAAAGGCGATGAAACCAAGACTCGCCGCTTCGTCGGCGCGCTGTTCAGGAACGTACCGGTGCTGGATACCGGCGCG
>JAKFDG010000267.1:0-11106 GCA_036677285.1 Pseudoxanthomonas sp. | reverse complement strand
TGTTCTACGCGGGCATCAACCTGGGCGCATTGTTCGCGTCGCTGGTATGCGGTTACCTGGGCGAAGCCTATGGATGGAAGTACGGCTTCGGCGCCGCCGGCATCGGCATGCTGGTCGGCTTGGGCATGTTCCTGTGGGGACAGAAATACCTGCACGGCCACGCCGAGCCGTCCGCGCCGGAAAAACTGCGCGAGCGCGTGGCCGGAGTGCCGCGGGAATGGCTGATCTATGGCGCCGCCATCGTCGGCGTGTTGCCGGTGGCCTGGCTGATGTGGGCCGCGGCCAACGGTGCATTCTCGCTGGGCGGCGAGGTATCGTTGGCGCTGATGCTGATGATCGTCGTGCTCGGCATCGTGCTGCTCTGGTTCGCCTGGTTCACCGGCACGCAATGCACGCCGGTGCAACGCCAGCAGATGATCGCGCTGATGGCGCTTATCTTCATGGCGTTGGTCTATTTCACTCTGTACGAACAGACCTATGGCTCATGGGTGACGTTCACTGACCGCATGCTGACCAAGGACATCATTCCCGCACTGGTCATCCGCGATGGCACGCCGCTGCCGTGGTCGATCGCCTCGCTGTTGCTGGCACCGCTCTCTTTCGTGGTTGCGGCTCGCATGTCGGACCGCAATCCCGCTTCGGGTGCACCGCGCGCCCTGTTCATCGCGGTGGTCGCGATCATGCTGGTGTTCCTGGTCCGCGACTGCGTGGTGCTGCCGCAGACCGCGGGATCGCTGACCTATCTCGGCGCATTGTTCCTGGTGCTGCTGGCACCACTGTTCGCGATCCTGTGGGCATGGATGGACAAGCGCGGCGCGGATCCTTCCAAGCCGGTGAAATCCGCGATCGGCCTGGTCTTCGCCGGGCTGTCGTTCATTCCGATGGCATGGGCGGCGCAGCAAGTGGGCGTCACCGGGCAGATGGCCAGCGTGTGGTGGCTGGTGCTGGCCTATCTGGTCCTGGAGATCGGCGAGATGTGCCTGTCACCGGTCGGGTTGTCCGCAGTCACGCAACTCGCCATGCCGCGCGTGGTCAGCCTGATGATGGGCACCTGGTTCCTGGCCACCGCGTTCTCGGAAACGCTGGCCGCGCTGTTCGGAAAGTTGGCGGCGATCGAAGTCCCCGAAGGCGAGGTGATGAACATCGCCGATGCCGCAGGCAAGTACGCCCACCTGTTCTGGTTGTTGATGTGGATCGGGCTGGGTTGCGCGGTGATTGCGTTCATCGCCTCGCCACTGCTGAAGCGGATGATGCACGGGGTGAAATGAGGCTCCTGCGAAACGGCGACTCCGCGACCGTTTCGCCAAGCGGCGCGCCCGAAGGCGGCGCCGCACCTTTCCGCCGGACGGTCGCGCCTTCTACTTCGCCGCACCGGCTCCGATGTTCCGGTCGAGGAATGCGAGCAACTTGGCATAGAACTCACGTTGGTGCTCGGTTCTGTAGAAGCCGTGTCCCTCGGTGCGGTAGTAGAGCGTCTCCACCGGCACGCCCGCCTCCTTCAAGGCATTCTCCATCCTCTCGCTATGCACGATCGGCGCGATCTCGTCCTCCCCACCTGCGGCCAGGAAAACCGGGACCTTGATGCGGTTGGCGATGCGGTTGGGCGACACCGATGCCAGCGTTTCCCCTTTACCTATCCACTCCGAGGTAAACGTGTTCATCCGCTTGCTCTCACGGCTTTCCTGCGCGCTGAGCGTGACCAAGTCGTAGACACCCACATAGCCCGCCGCGCACTTGTACAGGTCCGGCTCCTTCGCCACGCCCATCAACGATGCGTACGCGCCATAGCTGGCACCATACATGCAGATGCGATCGCGGTCGGCGATGCCCTGGTCGATTGCCCAACGCGTCGCATCGGTGAGGTCGTCCTGCATGGTCAGGCCCCACTGCTGGGCACCCACCTGGTTGAAGTTCCGGCCGTAGTTGCCGGAACCTCGATAATTGACCTGCAGCACCGCATAGCCCGCCGCCGCTAGGATCTGCGGCTCGTTTTCGAAACCCCACGTGTCGTAGATGCCGAACGGACCGCCGTGCGGGTAGACCACCAGCGGCAGGTTGTGCGCTTCCTTGCCCGCGGGAAGCGTGAGGTACCCGCGCATAGTCAATCCGTCGCGCGCCTTGAGCTCGACCGGCTTCACCCTGGCCATCTTCTCGGGATCGATCCAGCTGCGTCGGCTCAGCAGGTAAGAGGCCTTCTTGGTCTGCGTATCGAACAGGTAGAAACTGCCGGGGTCGCGGTCCGAGTAGGTTTGGACCAATGCGATCTTCCCGTCGTCGGTGGTCGAGGTCACCATCACCGAGTCATGGGGAAATGCGGCGGACAGCATCTGGTAAATGCGCGCCTCGTTGCCCTTGGGGTCGAAGAAGCTGGTGTGCGGCTTTGCATCCATGTACATCACGCCCACCGGCGCATTGGAAGCGCCGAATTCTCCAATGATGGCAGTGGGATCCGAGAACTCGTCGCGGAGCAGTTCCTTGCGTTCGCCGCTTACGGTGTCGTAGGCAACGATGGCATCTGGTCCCTTCGCCTGCTCGACCTGCAGGTACGCAATCCGGTTGTCCTGGGCGAACCCCACCGGAGACTCCACGCGCGCGCTGGTGTTCTCGTCGTTGATCATCCTCCATTCCGCGTTATCGCTTTCGCGGTAATAGAGCTTGCTAGCGTTGTCGAACTCGGCGCCCTTCGCGAAACGCACCACGCCCTTGTTGTCGGTGTAGAAGGAGGACCCCTTGACAGGCGCACGCGCGACGGGGGTCCGGCGACCGCTGTATATGTCCATTCGCTCCGCGCGGGTCCACATCTCATCCTCGCTATAAGGGGTGACGGTCACGATCACGTTGCGCTCGTCGCCAGGGATGGTATGCATTGCGATGGCGGCCACATTGCTCTGACTGCTGCCGACTCCAAGGCGCGACCCCGCCTTCACCCCGCCCGCGGCGCGATAGCCGACCAGCGGGACAGGACCTTTTTCATCCACGTTCATGGCCAGTATTTCACCCGTGGCCTGGGGCTGGTCCAGCATGCCGAATTTCTGCGCAACCCTGATCAGAAGACGCTCCTTGTTCGCCCAGTCGAAGTCGTAAACGTGATTGTTCTTGCCCAGTCCGAAGGAAGTGATGACCTTGGAATCCGAGCGCCTGAGGATCGCAAGCCCGGTGCGGTCCTCGAACGGCACGGTCGCGGCCAGGTACTGCCCGTCCGGCGATATCTTTATGTCGTTGAAATCGTTCTTCTTTATGTAGGCGTCGAGATTCACCTGCGCGTGCGCAGCCGAAGACATCCCCAAGGCGAGTACCGCCCCAAGCAATCCGTACTTCATTCCTGTATTCCCCAGTCGTTTTATGGATGCCGGAACACGGGCCGGCACCCAGGACGCAGCCCCCTGCGCGTGAGGCATGTTAACCGTGCGCGCGTCGCCTGCTGCCAACGGCCTCCACATTTCCGGCATTGGTCCGCCGGCATCCCGCCCGTGGCGGCCTTTCAGTCCCGCGGGGACACCGAATCGAGCACCTGTTCAAGGCCATGCCTCCAGTCCGGCAATGCGATATCGAAAGCCTGCCGGAGGGCGCTGGTGTCCAGGCATGAATAAGCCGGACGCCTGGCCCGGGTGGGATATTCCGCAGTAGCGATGGGTACGACCTGCGGCGACCGTGCGATAAGGCCACGAAGTTGCGCGCTTTCGAAGATTGCCATGGCGAACCCGTGCCAACTGGTCTGGCCTTCGGCTGTCAGGTGGAATGTGCCGGACGCGCGGACCGGACCGGAGATGATGCGGGCGGTCACTACGGCGATCAGGGCCGCCGGCGTCGGCGTTCCGACCTGGTCGGCGACCACGCGCAACTGGTCCCGCTCGGCACCCAGCCGCAACATCGTGCGCATGAAATTGTTGCCGTGGTTGCCGTACACCCATGCGGTACGGAAGATCATGTGCCGGCAGCCGGAATGGCGTATCGCCTGCTCGCCGGCGAGCTTGCTCGCCCCATACACGCCCAGGGGAGCGGTCGCGTCATCTTCGCGATAAGGACGCGTAGCCTGGCCATCGAATACGTAGTCGGTGGAGTAATGCACAAGCATCGCGCCGCGCGCGACGCAGGCCTCTGCCAGACGCGCCGGCGCCTCGGCGTTGATGCGGAAAGCCGCGTCGGGCTCGTCCTCCGCGCGGTCGACCGCGGTATAAGCGGCCGCATTCACAACGACATGGGGCGAGATGCGATGCACCAACGCCGGCAGCGAGTCGGGCTGGTCGAAATCGGCGGTTTCGCAGGCACCCCCGTCCTCCAGGACTCCATTGCGAGTGGTGGCGATGATCTCGCCCAATGGGGCCAGGCTGCGTCCCAGCTCATGGCCTACCTGGCCATTCGCGCCCAGCAACAGGATTTTCATTCGCCATAGACCGGCAGGCGATCCGGTGCCACGTCCCCGAGGAATGGCGCCTTGGCGTCCTTGTCGGAGAGCAGCGGCTCGCTGACCGGCCAATCGATGCCGATTGCTGCGTCATCCCAACGCACGCTGGCATCGGTGGCCTTGTCGTACTTGGCCGTGCACAGATAACTGAAGATCGCGCGTTCGGACAGGACCGCGAAACCATGGGCGAAGCCTTCGGGTATCCAGAGCTGGCGTTTGTTCTCGGCGCTCAGGATCACCGCGGTCCATCGGCCGAAATGCGGCGAACCATGGCGGATGTCCACCGCCACGTCGTAGACCTCGCCTTCCAGCACGCTGACCAGCTTGCCTTGCGGGTTGGGCCACTGGTAATGCAGGCCGCGCAATACGCCACGCGAGGAAGCGGAGACATTGCTCTGCACGAATCGGCTAGGCAGGCCATGCTCCGCATAACGATCGGCATTCCAGGCCTCGAAAAAGAAACCTCGGTCGTCGCCGAATACCGCCGGCTCGATGACCTGGCAACCCGGCAAGCCGGTTTCGATCACTTTCACCGCACCACTCCACGCGTCGCCAGCGTGCGCAGGTACTGGCCATAACTGTTCTTCAACAGGGGAGCCGCCAGTCTTTCGAGCTGTTCCGCATCGATCCATCCATTGCCGAAGGCGATTTCCTCCGGACAGCAGACCCGCAAGCCCTGGCGCGCCTCGATGGTCTCGATGAAGTTGGATGCCTCCAGCAACGACTGATGCGTGCCGGTATCCAGCCAGGCGAAGCCGCGGCCGAGCGGATCCAGGTGCAGCGATCCATCTTCCAGATAGCAGCGATTGAGATCGGTGATCTCCAGTTCCCCGCGCGCCGATGGCTTCAACGAAGCGGCAAAATCGCTGGCGCGTCCGTCGTAGAAATACAGGCCGGTGACGGCGTGGTTGGAGCGGGGATTGGCCGGCTTCTCTTCCAGCCCCACCACCGTGCCGTCCGCATCGAACTCGGCCACCCCATAGCGTTCCGGATCGCTCACCCAATAACCGAATATGGTGGCGCCGTGCTGGCGCGCATTGGCGCGCTGGAGGATTTCGGTCAAGCCGTGGCCGTGGAAGATGTTGTCGCCAAGCACCAGGCAGCTAGGCTGGCCGGCGACGAATTCGCGCCCGATCAGGTAGGCCTGCGCCAGGCCGTCGGGGCTGGGTTGGGCCGCATAGTCGATGCGCATGCCCCATTGCGAGCCGTCGCCGAGCAGTTGCTTGAACAATGCCTGTTCGTGCGGCGTGTTGATCACCAGCACTTCACGTATTCCCGCCAGCATCAGCACGCTCAGCGGGTAATAGATCATCGGCTTGTCGTACACCGGCAGCAATTGCTTGCTGATGGTCTGGGTGATCGGATACAGGCGCGTGCCGGAACCGCCGGCCAGGATGATGCCTTTGCGTTGGGTCATGGTGCGGTCCTTGGCGGTCAGGCGGCGGTGCCGATTCTTTCCAGACGGTAACTGCCGTCGAGTACGCGCTTCACCCAGTCCTGGTTGTCCAGGTACCAGTCGACCGTCTCGGCGATGCCCTGCTCGAAGGTGTGCCGGGGTTTCCAGCCGAGCTCGCCCTGCAGCTTGGAGGCATCGATCGCATAACGGCGGTCATGGCCCGGGCGATCGGCGACGTAGGTGATCTGGCTGGCGCGCGGCTTGCCGTCTTCGCGTGGACGGCGCTCATCCAGCAGCCTGCAGATGGTCTCGACCACGCTGATGTTCTGCCGCTCCGCGTCGCCACCCACGTTATAGGTTTCGCCCACGCGCCCTTTTTCCAGCACTGTGCGGATGGCGGCGCAATGATCGCCCACGTACAGCCAGTCGCGCACGTTCTTGCCGTCGCCATAGACCGGCAGCGGCTCGCCCGCCAGGGCCCGGGCGATGATCAACGGAATGAGTTTCTCGGGAAAATGGTACGGCCCGTAATTGTTCGAGCAGTTGGTGGTCAGTACCGGCAGGCCATAGGTGTGGTGGAAGGCGCGGACCAGGTGGTCGGACGCAGCCTTCGAGGCCGAGTATGGCGAATTGGGCGCATACGGCGTGGTCTCGGTGAACTTGCCGGTGTCGCCCAGCGAACCATAGACCTCGTCGGTGGAGACGTGCAGGAAACGGAAGGCATCGCGCTTGGGGTCTTCCAAGCCGCGCCAGTAATCGCGCACGCTTTCCAGCAGCGCCAGCGTACCGACCACATTGGTCTGGATGAAGGCGCCGGGACCATCGATGGAGCGATCGACGTGGCTTTCGGCGGCGAAATTCAACACCGCATCGGGTTGGTATTCGGCCAGCAGGCGGGCGACCAGGTCCTGGTCGCTGATATCGCCATGCACGAACACATGGTCGCGATTGCCGTCCAGGGAAGCCAGCGTGTCCAGGTTCCCTGCATAAGTCAGCGCATCCAGGTTGATGACGCGGATGCCTTTGCCGACAGCTTCCAGTACGAAATTACCGCCGATGAATCCGGCGCCGCCGGTGACAAGCCAAGTCGGCACATTCATCTCCAAGAGAGCCGAGGTAGGACCAGAAAATCAACGCGCCGGGTTCATCCTCAGAACGGGATGTCGTCGTCGGCGAAATCGTCCATCGGCGCCTGCTGCGTGGCCGGCTGCTGGCGACGCGGGGCCGAATCCTGGCGCGGGGCGGTGCGCTGCGGACGTTCGCCACCGCCACCGCCTTCGCTCTTGCCACCAAGCATCTGCATCTCGTCGGCGATGATGTCCGTCGTGTAGTGCTTCACGCCGTCCTTGTCGTAGCTGCCGTATTCGATGCGGCCCTCGATATAGCACTGCGAACCCTTGCGCAGGTATTCGCCGGCGATCTCCCCCAGCTTGCCGAACAGCTTGACCCGGTGCCATTCGGTTTTCTCGATCTGCTGGCCGTCCTTGTCCTTGCGCACGCTGGTGGTGGCGAGGCTGACGGTGGTGATGGCCATCCCGCCCTGGGTGTATTTGGTTTCCGGGTCGTTGCCCAGGTTGCCTACCAGGATCACTTTGTTGACGCCGCGTGCCATATCGTTTTCCATCCGGTGATGCCCGCCGGTTGCGGGCACAGCCAGTGGAGTATAACCGGCGGCCCCGCGCTATCCGTAACCTCCGCGCTACGGCGTCAGGGTTATCTGACGACGATAGCCCTTATAATTCAGCCACTTCCCACGCCCATACCGCATGACAGCCGTCGAACGCCCCAAAACAACCGAAGGCTGGTCATCCCCCCGGTCCGCCCTGGCCCTGCCCCAGATCCAGACCCTCGCCGCCGCAGACATGGCCGCCGTCGACGCGCTGATCCGCGACCGGCTGGCCTCCGACGTGGTCCTGATCAACCAGATCGCCGACCACATCATCTCCGCCGGGGGCAAGCGCCTGCGGCCGATGCTGGTGGTGCTGGCTGGCGCTGCCTGCGGAGCGGTGATCACGGATCACCACCAGCTGGCGGCGATCATCGAGTTCATCCACACCTCGACCCTGCTGCACGACGACGTGGTCGATGAATCCGACCTGCGCCGCGGCCGCAGCACCGCCAATGCGCTGTGGGGCAATGCGCCCAGCGTGCTGGTCGGCGACTTCCTGTATTCGCGCAGCTTCCAGCTGATGGTGGAACTGGACCGCATGGAAGTGATGCAGCTCCTGGCCGACACCACCAACCGCATCGCCGAAGGCGAGGTGCTGCAGCTGCTGCACGTGCACAACCCCGATACCGACGAGGCCGCGTACCTGCGCGTGATCGAGCGCAAGACCGCGGTGCTGTTCGCCGCCGGCACGCAACTGGGCGCGCTTGCGTCCGGCGCCGACGCGATGACCCAGCAGAAGCTCTACGACTACGGCATGAACCTGGGCTATGCCTTCCAGATCGCCGACGACGTGCTGGACTACACCGCCGACGCCGCCGACCTGGGCAAGAACCTGGGCGACGACCTGGCCGAAGGCAAGGCGACCCTGCCATTGATCCATGCTATGCGCCATTCCGATGCGACGGTGCGCGAGCGCCTGCGTGCCATCGTGGAGAACGGCGATAGCGATGCGATGCCGGAAGTGCTGGCCGCGATCCGCGCCACCGGCGGCCTGGAATACAGCCAGCGGCGCGCCGCGGAATATGCGCAAGCAGCCGAAAACGCGCTGGATGGCCTGGACGAAAACTCCGCGGTCGCCGCATTGCGTGGATTGGCCCAGTACGCGGTGGAACGCAAGTACTGACACCAAGGATTGTGGGAGCGACGTGAGTCGCGATCGCGTCGATGCAGACTGCCGCTGGATTTCGATCGCGGCTTACGCCCCGAACGAGGTCTCCTTGGGGGACGTCGCTCCCACAGTAGTTCCCGCAGTTAGTTGCCGAATATCTCGTCGAAGAAATCGCCCATCATCCGGTAGGCACGCTTGGCCGCGCGTTCGTTGTAGACGCAACCCGGTGGGCTGTTTGCGTTCTCCAGAGCGAAGCAATGCACTGCGCCGCTGAAGTTGACGAACTGCCAGTCGGCGCCCGCCGCATTCATTTCCTTCTCGAATCCGGCGATCTCGGGCGCCGTGTTCCTGTCATCGGCGCCGTTGAGGATCAGCAGCGGCGCCTTCACCACGCCGGATTGTGCCGGCAGGCTGGTGTCGAGGCCGCCATGGAACGTCACCACGCCGGCGACGTCGGCGCCGCTGCGGGCCAGCTCCAGCACCGATGAGCCACCAAAGCAGAAGCCCAGGGCGCCGACCTTCGCCGGATCCAGCGGTGCCTTGCCGGCTTCCCCACGCAGCACTTCCACGGCCTTGTTGATGCGCGCACGCATCATCGGGATATCCGCGTACATCTTCTTGACCTGTGCCAGCGCTTCGGCCGGATCCTTCGGACGCACGCCCTTGCCGTACATGTCCACGACCAGGACCACATAGTCGTTGCCGGCGATCTGCCTGGCCTTGTCGACCGAGGCCGGGGTCACGCCCAGCCAGTCGGGCACCATCACCAGCCCGGGACGCTTTATCGCATTGGCGTCGTCGTAGACCAGATAGCCGCTGAAAACCTGTTCGCCTATCTTCCATTCAACCGGCTTTTCCTGCGGCGAGGCCAACAGGGGGGAAGCCCAAAAGGCGGCCAGGGCCAGCCATATCAGGGAAATTCTGCGCATGCGTTGCTCCTGACGTGTCGGAAAGGAACGAGTCTAGGTGCAAGCCGTTTGCACCGCATGAAGCCGTTTCGGGACTCAGGCGATGCCCATGCCCGGGATCGCGGAAATCGCATCCGGATCGAAGTCCGCCAGCTCCGCGAAATGGCGGCCGCGGGCCACGTAGTCGCGGTACTGACCGAAGCTGGGCGCCCCTGGTGAAAGCAGCACTACCCCGCTGCCGGCAAGGAATTCGCGCGCCTTGGCGATGGCTTCCGCCAGATCCGTTGCGGATGCCAGGCGGAGGTCCATCGATTCGACCAGCGGCTCCAGCAATTCATGGATGCGCGGACCATTGGCGCCCATCGTCACGATGCCCGCGGGCGCTTCGCGACGGACCTGATCGGCGAAATCCGACCAGTCCACGCCACGATCGTGCCCGCCCACCAGGATCGCCACCCGTTGCCCGCGGAAACATTCCAGCGCGGCAAGGCTGGCATGCGGCGTGGTGCTGATGGAATCGTTGACGTAGGTGATGCCATCGCGGGTGCCCAGCGTCTGCAGGCGATTCGGCAGCGGACGGAAACTCTCCGCATGCGCGGCCAGTGCGGTCGCATCCAGCCCAAGCGCTTCGATCGTCGCCAGCACCGCGCACAGGTTGCCGCGGTTGTGGCGGCCCGGCAGCGGCGTGCGCGTGGTGTCGAACACGAAGCGCTCGCCGCAATAGACATCGTCGCCGCGCAGGTGCCAGCCATCGGCGCGATTGAACCAGTGCACTTCGCTGTCCGGGAGTTGCAGCGCTGCAAGACGCGGATCGGCGGCATTGAGCACCACGACCCGGGGTTTCGCATGCGTCACCAGCGCCAGCTTGTCGGCCACATAGCGCGCATCGCTGCCGTGCCAGTCCAGGTGTTCCGGGAACAGGTTCAGGACCACCGCGATGTCGGGATGCGCGTCGCTCGCGGCCACGTCCAGGGTCTGGTAGCTGGACAGCTCGATCGCCCAGAACTCCGGCGCAGGCGAAGGCTCAAGCACTTCCAGCAACGGCAAGCCGATGTTGCCGGCCAGTGCGGTGCGATGTCCACCGGCACGCAACAGATGCGCCAGCAGCGCGGTCGTGGTGCTCTTGCCCTTGGTGCCCGTGACGCAGATCGTGCGCGTGGCGTAGCCGTCGGGGCCGGCATGCTCGTCGAACCACAGCGTGCTGCCGCCGATGAACACCGTGCCGTGCTCGGCGGCGAAGCGCGCATCCTCCAGGTACGGGCTGATGCCGGGCGACTTCACCACGATATCCTGGCCAGCCAGGAGTTCGGAGCTGACCTCGGTTTCCACGCCCAGCAGCGGATCCGACAGCGCCTGCGCCGCCGTCGCTTCGTCGGCACGGCACAGCAAGGTCAGCGACAGCTCCGGCAGGCGTGAACGGATCGCGCGGTAGGCGGCGTGGCCTTCGCGCCCCCAGCCCCACAACGCCACGCGTTTGCCTTCAAGCTGCGAAATTCGCACGCAGGCGCTCCCACAGCAAAGGCGGCACGCGATGCTCGCCGCCGATCTGCAGCAATGGGGCGACCTCGAGTTCGGCAGCCACCAGTTGCGGCTGGATCTCGCGGATGAAGCGCGCCACCA
>JAKFDG010000266.1:0-7112 GCA_036677285.1 Pseudoxanthomonas sp. | reverse complement strand
GGCGCGAACAGCGCCTCGCACAACAATGGGGCATACACGCGCCGGTACAACGGTATATCGCCCACGGCCAGCGCGCCGATGGTCTCGCCGTGGTAGCCGTTCTCCAGGGCGATGAATCGCGTGCGCCGGGGCTCGCCGCGGTTGTGGAAGTAGTGGAACGCCATCTTCAGCGCCACTTCCACGCCAGCCGAACCGTTGTCGGCATAGAACACCTTGGCCAGCGGCGGGCGGCCCGCTTGGCGGGGGGCGATCGCCAGCAATTTTTCCGCAAGCTCCACCGCCGGCGCGTGCGAGAAACCGGCCAGCATCACCTGTTCCAGGGTCTGCGCCTGGCGGGAGATGGCGGATGCGATCCGCGGTTCGCCATGGCCGAACAGGTTGGTCCACCAGCTGCTCACCGCGTCGAGGTACCGGCGGCCGTCATACCCGATCAGCCAGGCGCCTTCGCCGCGCGCGATCGGCACCAGCGGCAGCGTGTCCGGATGCTCGCGCATCTGCGTGCACGGATGCCACAGCACCGACAAGTCGCGCGAACGCCAGCGTCCGGCCTCTGTTAGCATTTGCGCTTCATGATCGTTTCCTTGCATATCGCCATCATATCGGCCACCGGGCATCGTCGTAATGGAGTCCGTGCATGAGCCGGCGCCTGCCCACGATCCACGGCATCACCGAGCGTATCGAAGGCCCTTCCGATCGCCGGGTGGAAGAACTTGACCTGGAGTTCAGCAACGGCGAACGCCGTCGTTTCCATCGCCTGAAGCCGCACGGACATGGCGCCGTGGTGGTGGTGCCGATGATCGACGACGATACCGTGCTGCTGGTGCGCGAGTACGCCGCCGGCGTGCACCGTTACGAACTGGGCCTGGTCAAGGGCCGCATCGACGCCGGCGAGACCCCTTCCCAGGCCGCCGACCGCGAAATGCAGGAAGAGGCGGGGTATGGCGCGCACCGGCTCGATGTATTGCGCGCCATGAGCCTGGCGCCCACCTACATGAGCCATCAGTCCTGGCTGGTGGTGGCGCGCGACTTGTATCCGCAACGGCTGCCCGGCGACGAACCGGAAGAACTGGAAGTGGTGCCGTGGAAGCTCGATGCGCTGGACCAGCTCATGCTGCGCGAGGATTTTTCCGAGGGACGTTCGCTGGCGGCGTTGTTCATCGCGCGCGAATGGTTAAGGCACCAGCCATGAATTTCATCACCGCCGACCTGCAGGAAGCGGTCATCGCGATCGCACGCGAGGCCGCCGCCGCGATCCTCGACGTGTACGAAAACGCCTTCGACGTGGAACACAAGGCCGACGCCAGTCCGTTGACCGCCGCCGACCTCGCCGCGCACCGGATCATCGTCGATGGCCTGGAACGGCTGACCCCGGATTGGCCGATCCTTTCCGAGGAAGCGGCCGACATTCCGTGGGAGACGCGCCGGCACTGGCTGCGTTACTGGCTGGTAGACCCGCTCGACGGCACCCGCGAGTTCGTGAAGCGCAACGGCGAGTTCACCGTCAACATCGCCCTGATCGACCACGGCATACCCGTATTCGGCGTGGTGCTGGCGCCGGTGGGTGGAGGGTTGTGGCATGCCACGCGCGGCCAGGAGGCCTATCGCCGCGATGGAGAAACAAATGTGCTCCTGCGCACGCGCGCACCCGCCACCGGGACCTTGCGCGTCGCTGCCAGCCGTTCCCATCGCGACGCACGCACCGACGCGTTGCTGGCGCGTATTGGCGACGCGGAGACCGTGGGCCTGGGCTCGTCGCTGAAATTCTGCCGCATCGCCGAGGGGGCGCTGGACGTGTATCCGCGCTTCGGGCCCACGTCGGAATGGGATACCGCCGCTGCGCAATGCGTGCTGGAAGCCGCCGGGGGCGTGGTCACCGCGCCGGATGGCAGGCCGTTTCGCTACAACCAGCGTCCGACCCTGTTGAACGGCGATTTCATCGCGCTGGGCGATCCGGCGCTGCCATGGCAGGACTGGATCTGACATGGCAGCGCCTGCCGACATAGCGCAGCTGCTGGAGATCATGGCCCGCTTGCGGGACCGCGAGCGCGGTTGTCCCTGGGATGTCGAACAGGATTTCGCCAGCATCGCGCCTTACACCATCGAGGAGGCTTACGAGGTCGCCGACGCGATCGATCGCAACGACCTCGTCGGCCTGAAGGACGAATTGGGCGACCTGCTGCTGCAGGTGGTATTCCACGCACAGATGGCGCAGGAGCAGGGAGCGTTCGGCTTCGGCGACGTGGTCGCGTCGATCTGCGACAAGATGACCCGCCGGCATCCGCATGTTTTCGCTGACGCCAGCGTCGAGGACGCAGAAGCGCAGACCCGCGAATGGGAAGCGCAAAAAAAACGCGAGCGCGAGGCCGCCGGGGATGTCGATGCTTCGGCGCTGGCCGGGATTTCGCGCGGCCTGCCGGAATGGCAGCGCGCGGTGAAGCTGCAGGCACGGGCGGCGCGGGTGGGTTTCGACTGGCCCGGCCCGGATCCGGTGATCGCCAAGCTGCACGAGGAGATCGAGGAAGTGCGGGTCGAGTTCGCGCGAGGCGAGGTCGAGGCCAACCGCGATCGCCTGCAGGACGAGATTGGGGACATCCTGTTCGTCTGCGCCAACCTGGCGCGTCATGCAAAGATCGATGTCGGCGCCGCGCTGCGCCACGCCAATCTCAAGTTCGAACGGCGTTTCCGGATGATGGAAACGCTGGCCGCCGGCGACGACGTCGCATTGTCCTCGCTCCCACTCGAGCAACAGGATGCCTACTGGAACCGCAGCAAGCGCATCGAGCGCGGACAGGAATGAGGCTGCCTCCGTCCGCTGACCCTGCTTTGCATTCGCGGGGAGGCGGCGGCATCATCGTCGCATCGCAGGCAGTCCGTCCTCGGGAGCCAGAATGAGCCGCTTCGCCAGTTTCCGCGAGTTCTATCCGTTCTACCTGGAAGAGCACAGCAACCGCACCTCGCGCCGCCTGCATTTCATCGGCAGCTGTGGCGTGCTGGCCTTGCTGGCCAAGGCCATCGTCAGCGGCAACGCATGGTGGGCGCTGGCCGCGTTGTTCTGCGGTTATGGTTTCGCCTGGGTCGGGCATTTCTTCTTCGAGAAGAACCGACCGGCCACGTTCAAGCACCCGTTCTATTCCTTCGCCGGCGACTGGGTGATGTTCAAGGACATCCTGCTGGGCAAGATCAGGTTCTAGGAAACGTCTAGCGTGAAGTGAGGAACAGGGGCGGCACGACCACTCTTTCCTCACTTCCCGCCATTCGTTCCTAGGCTTCGTAGAACATCAGGAACGCCGCGCCCACGATCATCGCGAAGGCCGCGTAGTGGTTCCATTTCAGCGGCTGGCCCAGGTACCAGGCCGAGAAGCCGGCGAACACCAGCAGGGTCAGGATTTCCTGGATCGTCTTCAGCTGCACCACCGAGTACACGCTGCTGCCCAGGCGGTTGGCCGGCACCATCAGCACGTACTCGAAGAACGCAATGCCCCAGCTGGCCGCGATCACCAGCGGCAGCGGTGAACTCTTGTACTTCAGGTGCCCGTACCAGGCGAAAGTCATGAAGATATTGGAACCGAGCAGCAACAGGATGGGCAGCAGGCGAGCGGTCATGGTGGACGGCCAGGTCAGGACGGAAAGTCCAAGCCTAGCCCCCGACCGGCCTTCACGCCCTGTCTACTCATGGACAGGTAGCTTCACAAACCTGAAGAAGCAGCCGGAGGCGACATGCGCCAGACTCAGGAGACCGCAGGATTGGTACTGGTGGTCGAGGACAACCGCAATATCTCGGAAATGATCGGGGAATATCTGGAGAGCCGGGGTTTCGAGGTCGATTACGCCAGCGACGGCATGGACGGCTACCGGCTGGCGGTCGAGAACAGCTACGACGTGCTGGTCCTGGACCTGATGCTGCCGCGCATGGATGGCATGGAAGTGTGCCGCCGCCTGCGCACCGAAGCGCGCAAGTCCACCCCGGTGCTGATGCTGACCGCGCGCGACACCCTGGACGACAAGTTGACCGGGCTGAGCTCGGGTGCCGACGACTACCTGACCAAGCCGTTCGCCATCCAGGAACTCGAGGCGCGGCTGCGCGCGCTGATCCGGCGCGAACGGCGGCAGGTCGGCGCCGAAGTGCTGAAGGTGGCCGACCTGGTACTGGATCCGGTCAGCATGCGCGCCACCCGTGGCGGAACCGAACTGCTGCTTTCCCCCATCGGCCTGCGCCTGTTGACCATCCTGATGCGCGAGTCGCCGCGGGTGGTCACCCGGCAGGAGATCGAGCGCGAGATATGGGGCAATGGCCTGCCCGATTCGGACACCCTGCGCAGCCATCTGTACAACCTGCGCAAGGTCATCGACAAACCTTTCGACAAGCCTCTGCTGCACACCGTGCAGAGCGCCGGTTATCGCATCGCGGATATCGTCTGACTTCCTCGCAGACAAGCCAAGTTGGTGCCGAACGCGCGGCATGAACCGGCCCCCATCAACGGAACCCCACGATGCCGCAAGGGCTACCCCGAAAAATACGGATTGCCTTCATCGTGCAAGTGGTGCTGGCCAGCCTGGCGATCGTGCTCGGTGTGTTCCTGGTTTCGGCGGTGGTCAAGCACAGTCTGATCAACACCGCCCTGCAGGAAGAGGCGACCCACTACTGGGACCTCTACGGCGGCTCCGATGCGCAACCGCCGCCAAACACCTACAACCTGCGGGGCTACCTGGTGCTGCGGGGGAGATCCAGCCTGCTGTTGCCCGAAAACCTGCGCGACCTCAAGCCCGGCTTCCATGAGCTGAAGGATGACGACGTGTTGGTGCTGGTGGACGAAAAGCCCGCCGGCAGGCTGTACCTCGTGTTCCTGAACTCGCAGGCCGAGCGCATGGCGTTCTGGTTCGGCACCTTGCCGATCGTGCTGACCATGATCGCGGTCTATGCCGTGTCTTGGCTGACCTATCGGGCCTCCAAGCGCCTGGTGTCGCCGGTCAGCTGGCTGGCCCGGCAGGTGGCGCAATGGGACCCGCGCCGCCCGGACGTCAGCGTGCTGGACCCAGACAAGCTGCCGCCGGACGTGCAGGGCGAGGCGCGGCAACTGGCCTCCGCGCTGCATGGCCTGGCCCATCGCGTATCCGACCACGTGGAGCGCGAACGCGATTTCACCCGCGATGCCAGCCATGAACTGCGCACGCCGCTGACCGTGATCCGCGTGGCCAGTGACATGGCCATGGCCGAGGAATCGACCCCGCGCGTGGCCCGCGCCTTGCAACGCATCCAGCGCGCGGGCCGCGACATGGAGGCGGTGATCGATGCCTTCCTGATCCTGGCGCGCGAGGCGGAGGTGGAGCCGCAGAGCGAGGACTTCGATCTCTCCGACATCGTGCTGGACGAAGCCGACAATGCGCGCGCGCTGCTGATCGGCAAACACGTGGACCTGGAAGTCACCTGCAACGCCAAGCCGCGCCTGCATGCGCCACCGCGGGTCATGCACGTGGTGGTCAGCAACCTGTTGCGCAACGCCTGCAGCTATACCGATGAGGGCCGTATCGACGTGATCCTGGAGCAGGATCGCGTCATCGTGCGCGATACCGGCATCGGCATGAGCGAGGACGCGATGTCGCGCGCGTTCGAACCGTTCTACCGCGCCGATCCTTCGCGTCCGCACGGCACCGGACTGGGCCTGTCGATCGTGCGCCGGCTATGCGACCGTTTCGGTTGGAAGATCGAACTCGAGAGCGTGGTCGGACGGGGCACTACCGCGGTGCTGCGTTTCCTGCCTTAGCCCCGGCTTAATCCGCAGGTTAGCGGAAACCGCCAGCGTGGCCTGGGTGTCAACTGCAAGGGCAGCCATGCGTTAATGCCCCCGAATCCCCAGGCCGACTTTCCGCATGAGCCAATCGCGTCTCAGCCCCCCGCGTCCCAGCCGCAAACTGATTTCACGCATCATCGCCGCCGTGTTGGTGGCTGGCATCGCCGCCGCCGGATTGTGGTACTGGAGCAACCGCAAGAGCGAGGCTGCCGAGGGCGCCTACCGCACCACCATGGTCGAGCGCGGCGACATCCGCGTCGCGATCTCGGCGACCGGCACGCTGGCGGCGATCTCCACTGTCGACGTTGGCAGCCAGATCTCCGGGCAGGTCACCGACGTGCTGGCCGACTTCAACGACCGTGTGAGCAAGGGCCAGGTGATCGCGCGCATCGACCCGAGCACCTACGAGGCGCAGATCGCACAGGGCACGGCACAGGTCGACAGCGCACGCGCCAACCTCGCCACCGCCCAGGCCGCGCTGCGCAACGCCGAGGCCGATTACCAGCGCAAGGCGCAGCTCGTTTCGCAGCAGCTGGTCGCACGCAGCGATGCCGACCTCGCCCGTGCCGCCCGCGACCAGGCCCGTGCCCAGGTCGCCGCAGCCACCGCACAGATCACCCAGCAACAGGCTTCCACCCAGAGCTCGCGGCTCAATTTGCAGCGCACGGTAATCCGTTCGCCGGTCGACGGCGTGGTGCTGACCCGCACTGTCGAGCCTGGCCAGACCGTGGCTGCGAGCCTGCAGGCGCCGGTGCTGTTCCAGATCGCCGAGGACCTGTCGAAGATGGAGATCGTGCTGGCCATCGACGAGGCCGACATCGGCCAGGTCAAGCTTGGCCAGGCCGTGAGCTTCAGCGTCGACGCCTTCCCCGAGCGCCAGTTCCGCGGCAAGGTGCAACAACTGCGGTTGTCGGCGACCAACACCGCCAATGTGATCACCTACCCGGTGGTGGTGGCGGTCGACAATGCCGACCAGTCGCTGCTGCCTGGCATGACCGCTAATGCGGAAATCGAGGTCAGCCGCCGCGACGACGTGCTGCGGGTCAGCAATGCGGCATTGCGCTACAAGCCGGCTGACGGGGACGTCTCAGCGCCTGCAGCGCAGGCATCGAATGCGGAGGGCGGTCGTAGCGGCGGATTGACCGCCGATCTGCCACGGGTCGCGCAGGCGCTGAAGCTCGATGCGAACCAGCAAGCCGCCTTCGATGCCGCACTGACGGCGATGCGCGAACGCGCCGAGGCGCGTGCGAAGGCCGCGCAGACGCCAGCGGTCAACGGCGCCACGTTGTTCGGCGGCGGGCCGGGCATGGGCGGCGGCAACCG